>WTJL01000151.1 GCA_011524845.1 Flavobacteriales bacterium
AGTACAACGTGACCACATCGTCCTGTGTGGGGAAGGCAGGTTCAGTCCAAATGATCTGCGCCTGAACGGAGGAGGTGCCCACCAAGGCAACCAAGAGAAGGAGGGAAGTGAATCGCATGGGTCGTGGGGTCAGGAATCGGTCGTGGTCAAATTGGCGTCAAACGTGAACAATTGGGCGGGTTTGTGGAGCACGCCTTCTTCCTTTTCGTCGAGCGGAACCACATGGTCCATGCGCTTCACGTTCTTGCGGAAATTTCTCTTGTCCAGCTTTTTATCAAGTACTATCTCGTGCAGAGATTGAAGTTGTCGTAGGGTAAATTTCTTTGGGAGCATCTCAAATCCAATGTGTTTGGACTCCAGTTGCTCGCGCAGGGTCGTCAAGGCCAAGGAGGCAATGTCGTCGTGGTCGAAGGCCAAATCGGGCAAGCCATCCACATCCGTCCACTCGGCCTCGCCCGCGAAGGAGGAAGGGGTGGGTTCGTGGTCGTGCAGCGACACCAGTCCAAAATAGGCGACGGTCATCACCCGGTTTTCTGGATGCTCGCGAAACGTGCGGAGCCATTGTTGGTCTTTGAGGCCCTTGACCCGTTCAGGATCTCCAAAGGCGTGGAACTGCTTCAGGTACACGTCGTGCAGTCCAGTCAATTCGTGAAGGACGCGGCCTGCCGCGCTGTCGAGGGATTCGCTGTCGTTCACGAAATCGCCCGGCAGCGCCATCTGCAACTCAGCTTCAGAAATGGGGCCGCACTGTGCCGTTTTTTGACGGATCAACAGCAACTTCAGCGCTTCTCCATCGAAGCCAAACAACGCACAGTCGACACTCACATCCATTTCGAAGAGAAAATTGCGGGATTGGGAGGGCAAGATACACCCTTGGTGTCAATCGTACACTTATTCTGTCCACACAGACCAAAACTTGCCCACAACGTTCGGAAATACGCGTCGTTTGACGCAAATTTGCGTGCCCTCAACGCGGGCCTCTTTTGCGACGAGTACACACTTCATGAAAAAAATCGCCGTCCTTACCTCTGGGGGAGATGCCCCAGGAATGAATGCAGCCATCCGTGCTGTGGTCCGCACAGCCGTGTTTCACGACATGGAAGTGGTGGGGGTGTTTCAAGGCTACCAAGGCCTGATCGACGGAGACTTCAAGCGTTTGCACGTCCGCTCGGTGGCCAAAATTCTAGGCCGAGGCGGCACCATCTTGAAATCTGCTCGGTGCATGGACTTCCACGAAGCGGAAGGCCGCAAGCGGGCCCACGTCAACCTCGTCGAGGCGGGAGTGGAAGGCCTTGTCGTCATCGGTGGAAACGGCACCTTCACAGGGGCCATGAAGTTTGGCCGAGAGACGGGCTTCCCTGTCGTGGGCCTTCCAGGCACCATTGACAACGATTTGAGCGGCTCCGATTCCACCATTGGGTTTGACACGGCCATCAACACGGTCGTGGACGCCGTGGACAAGATTCGCGACACTGCAGACAGCCACAACCGGTTGTTCTTCGTCGAGGTCATGGGCCGCGACAGCGGCTTCATTGCCCTGAAGTCTGGCATCGCGACAGGCGCCGTGGCGGTCATGACCCCTGAAATGGGCATGAGCATTGAGGACCTCGTCGCTGTCCTCCAAGCCGGTGAACAAAGCAACAAAACGAGCAGCATCGTGATTGTCGCGGAGGGCGACCCCAACGGGGGAGCCTACGAAATTGCCAAGCGTGTCAAGGAAAAGACCGACAGCTACGAGACCCGCATCACCGTCCTCGGCCACCTGCAGCGGGGTGGAAGCCCATCGTGCTTCGACCGCGTGCTTGCCTCCCGATTGGGGGTGGCGGCAGTGGAGGCACTGCGCCAAGGACACCACGACGTCATGGCTGGCGTCATCGACGACAAAATTGAGCTGACGCCATTCGATTTGGCCATCGGCACCAAGAGTTCCATCAACGAAGACGAAGTGCGCATTGCCCGCATTTTGTCGATTTAAAGCAGCGGAAAAACTGCTCCAACACCCACGAACAACACACAACACACACTTATGAAGCGCATTGCTATCAACGGATTTGGCCGCATCGGCCGTTTGGCCTTCCGTCAATTGGTCAGCCGCCCCAACTTCCAAGTCGTCTCCATCAACGATTTGACAGACGTAGAGACCCTCGCACACTTGTTGAAGTACGACAGCATCCACGGATTGTTCCCAGGTGAGGTGTCGGTGAGCAATGGGAATTTGGTGGTGAACGGGTCAGAGATTCAGATTTCTGCCGAGCGCAACCCCGCTGATCTCCCTTGGGGTTCACAAAACATCGACCTCGTGGTAGAATCCACGGGTGTGTTTGCCGATGCTGAGAAGGCTTCTGCGCACTTGACTGCAGGGGCGGGCAAGGTCATCATTTCTGCTCCTGCCAAGGGAGACCTCAAGACGGTGGTTTTGGGCGTCAACGACGACATCTTGACGGCAGACGACCGCATTGTCAGCAACGCCTCTTGCACGACCAACTGCTTGGCGCCCATGGCGAAGGTGTTGAACGACACTTTTGGTCTGGAAAAAGGATACATCACAACGATTCACGCCTACACGGCGGACCAGCGTCTCCAGGACGCTCCTCATCGTGACCTGCGCCGTGCACGTGCCGCAGCGTTGAGCATGATTCCAACGTCCACGGGTGCAGCGAAGGCTGTGGGCTTGGTGCTTCCAGAGTTGGCGGGCAAACTGGACGGCATGGCTGTTCGCGTTCCCACGCCCACAGGTTCAGTGACCGATTTGACGGCCACGTTGAAGACCGAGGCGACGGCCGAGCAGGTGAATGCAGCTTTGAATGCAGCGGCGGAAGGTCCCATGAAGGGCATCCTCCAGTACTGCGAGGACCCCATTGTGAGCGTCGACATCGTGGGCAACACACACAGCTGCATCGTGGATGCGGCGTTGACCAAGTGCAGTGGCAACCTCGTGAAGGTCTTTGGCTGGTACGACAACGAGGCAGGCTACGCCACGCGCGTCGTGGACTTGGCCGAGCGCCTCGCCTAAGACGGAGTCGTGAAGATTCTGATTGCCGACAGCGGTTCAACCAAATGCGATTGGTTGGCCATCACGGAGCATGGCCAAGAGCTCGGAGAGTTCCACACCATGGGGTTCAACCCGTACTTCCACGATGCCGACCTCGTCGAGCGGGAAATGCGCAACAATTCGCAGGCCATGGCCATGGCGGATTCGGTCGACCGCGTGTACTTCTACGGCGCAGGATCGAGTTCACCTGAGTTGTGTGCCGTCATTGCCGAGGGACTTCGCCGGGTCTTCCCCGGAGCCTTGGTGCATGTGGGGCACGACTTGGACGGCGCGGCCTACAGCACCTACACAGGGGAGCCTGCCGTGACCTGCATTCTCGGAACGGGCAGCAACAGCTGCATGTTTGACGGTGAAGTGGTCCGAGAGGAGGTTCCTGCGTTGGCCTACATTCTGGGCGACGAAGGGAGCGGTTCTTGGTTTGGGAAAAAGCTGTTGGCGTCCTTTCTCTACCACAAGCTTCCTCAAGCCATTCACGACGATTTTGCAGAGCAGTACGGCCTCGACAAATTGTCCATCACCAAGCGGGTGTACCAAGAGCCCAACGCCAACGTGTTCCTTGCAAGCTTCATGACGTTCCTTGGACGTCACAAGACCGACCCCTTTGTGTTGGAGTGGCTCGACGAAGGATTCAAAGCGTTCTTGGACGTTCATGTGGCGTGCTTTGAAGGGGCCCAAGACATGCCCGTTCACTTTGTGGGCAGCGTGGCGTACCATTTCCAAGAGGCCCTCAAAAAAGCGTGTGCGGACCGGGGCTACCGTGTGGGCAACATCATCAAAAAGCCCATTGACGGTCTGGCGCAATACCACGTGCAATTCATCCTCCAAACCACTTGACCATGGGACTTAAAGCATGCTTGTTTGACATGGACGGTGTCATTGTCGACTCGGCCGTGCACCATTTTGTGGCGTGGAAGAGGTTGGCCGATGAACTGAGCATTTCCTTCACCGAAGAGGACAACCATGCGCTGAAAGGTTTGAGTCGGGTGGACAGCTTGGACCACATTCTCCGCATGGGGCACTTGCACTTGGACGAGAAGACCAAGGTCAAGTTGATGGACCAAAAAAACGCGTGGTACTTGGACTTGATTCAAGGCATGCGAGAAGAAGACATTCTGCCAGGTGCCAAAGAGCTCATCGAGTCGTTGGTGGCGGAAGGCATCCGCGTGGGATTGGGCAGTTCAAGCAGAAACGCCCAGCTCATTCTCGACAACGTCGGATTGACTCCGCTGTTCGACACGGTGGTGGATGGAAACCACATCACCTTGAGCAAGCCCGATCCTGAGGTGTTCTTGAAAGGGGCTGCGGCCCTTGGCATTGATCCCCGTGAGATTGTCGTGTTCGAGGATGCTGCCTCTGGTGTGAAAGCGGCCAAAACCGGAGGGTTTTTTGCGGTCGGGGTCGGAGAAGAAGAGCAACTTTCAGAAGCCGACAAGGTGGTGCCTGATTTGTCTGGCTTGACTGTGGACCGACTGCGAACTTGGATGAGCGCTTGAGTTTCTCGACGCAAGCGCCTCCCAACGACATCTGAAACAACATGAACCGTTACTTGACGTCTGAAGCTTGGCGTGTGGTGGAAAAGGGATTCAATCCCGCCAACATGCGCAGTTCTGAGAGCATTTTTTCCATTGGCAACGGTCGGTTTGGCCAGCGCGCCAACCACGAGGAAGGCTATTCTGGAGACCACATGTTGGGAAGCTACGTCGGAGGGGTGTATTACCCTGATCGAACGAAAGTGGGCTGGTGGAAGAATGGGTATCCCGAGTACTTCGCCAAGGTTCTCAATGCCACCAACTGGACGGGCATCGGAGTTCAAGTGAATGGCCAAACCCTGGACTTGGCCACGGCCACAGAGGTGAATGGGTTCGAGCGGGTGCTGGACATGAAGCACGGCGTGTTGCAGCGCACCTGTGAGGTGACACTTGCAGACGGCGCACGGGTTCGCCTCGAGACCGAACGGTTTGTCAGCATGGCCTCTCCCAACCGAGCGGCGGTTCGCCTGACGGTTACCCCAATTCAAGGAGTGAACGGCCTGGATGTCTCGCCCACCTTGGACGGTGGAATCACCAACGAGGACACCAACTGGGACGATGCCTTCTGGCGCCACGACGACCACCAATCCGACGCTGCACATGGAACGTCCGTGTTGGTGAACACCACAGAAAAAACAGCGTTCACAGTGGGGACGGCTCAGGCCGTGAGTTGCGATGGGGCCACGTGGTCCGTTCAGGATGGAGACAAGCGAACAGCGCTGCACGCCTCACACGACGGGACGCACCCGGTGACCGTCACCAAATTCGTGGGCCTCGTCAGCTCCTTGCACGTGGATGCAGGGGGATGTGCGGAAGAGGCCTTGCGTGAGGCAGAAGCTGGCAGAACGGCCGGGTACGAAGCCGAACGACGCGCCCACGCTGAGGCTTGGGAGGACATTTGGGCGTTGGGAGACATCGAGATCGAAGGCGATGTGGAGGCCCAGCAAGCCATCCGCTTCAACATTTTCCACCTGAACCAAACCTACCGTGGGGACGACGCTCGTCTCAATGTTGGCCCCAAAGGCTTCACAGGTGAGAAATACGGTGGCGCCTCGTATTGGGACACCGAAGCGTACTGTCTGCCCTTTTTCTTGGCCACACATCCACCGCATGTGGCGGAACAGCTGCTGCGGTACCGCTTCAACCAATTGGGCAAGGCCATTGAAAATGCCGAGAAGTTGGGCTTCCAAGATGGGGCAGCGCTCTATCCCATGGTGACCATGAACGGGGAGGAGTGCCACAACGAATGGGAAATCACGTTCGAAGAGATCCACCGGAACGGTGCGATGGTGCTGGCCCTGCGCAACTTTGCAGAATACACCGGCGACGATGCGTACCTCAAGCAAGAGGGGGTTGAGGTTGCGGTGGCCGTTGCGCGCTTTTGGGCCCAACGGGTGCACTGGTCGTCCCACCGAAATGCCTTCGTCATGTTGGGGGTGACTGGACCCAACGAGTACGAGAACAACGTCAACAACAACTGGTACACCAACTACCTGGCCGCGTGGTGCTTGACATACGCGGCAGATTTGGTGGGCAAGTTTGGCCACGGTGCATCGCAGGACGAGTGCGACGAGTGGATGCGCATCGCCGACGGCATGTGTTTGCCTCAGCAGGAAGGGACGCAGGTCCGTCTTCAACAGGACGGTTTCCTCGACAAAGACTTGCAGCCAGCAGCCGCGCTTCCTGAAGCGCAACGCCCCATCAACCAAGTGTGGTCGTGGGATCGGATTCTTCGCTCGTGCTTCATCAAGCAAGCAGACGTGCTTCAAGGATTTTATTTCTTCCCCGACGATTTTTCAAAAGAAGAGCTCGAAGCCAATTTCGATTTCTACGAGCCCATGACGGTGCACGAAAGCAGCTTGTCCCCATGTGTGCACAGCATTTTGGCCGCGCAATTGGGCAGGGAGGACAAGGCGGTGGAGATGTACTTGCGCACCGCCCGACTGGACTTGGACGATTACAACGCTGAAGCCTATCAGGGCCTGCACATCACTTCCATGGCGGGCACTTGGATGAGTGTCGTGGAAGGGTTTGGTGGTTTCCGGGTGCGTGACGGTGTGCCCCATTTCAACACCATGTTGCCCTCGTCATGGACGTCGTATGCGTTCAAGTTGAGGTTCCGCGACCGCACCTTGGAGGTTCGGGTGGCCCAAGAAGGTGCCTCCGTCAAACGCTTGCATGGCGAGCCCTTGATCGTGAGCGTCAACGGAACGCGCCAAGACATCTGAGTCGCCGTCAATCGGCCCAACTGCTGTTGGCAGCCCCTGGAGAACCTCCAAGGGCATTGGAGCCGATCCACGATTCTGGGAGGGCGTTGTCCCACCCAAGACCTTTCCATTCGAGCGAGGCGCCTGCGCCATCGGCTTCTTGGGTCCACCCATCGGTGTCGCTGTACGTGACGAGGTCGGCCAAGGTCCCGTCTGGACGAACCACGCGAATGGCCTCACCGCTGTTGTGTAGGCTGGAGGTGC
>WTJL01000239.1 GCA_011524845.1 Flavobacteriales bacterium
TTTGGTTTGGCCAAACAACGCCCCCTCCAAATCCACACCGTCCAACACCACGCCTTCGAGGTTGGCCCCCGTGAAGTCGGCGCCATGGGCCCGGCCACCCTTCCACGTCACGTTTCTGAAATCTGTGGCCTCCACGTTGGCGGCGTCCACGATGCAGTCCTCCATGTGAATCTGAAAACCAAGGGCGTTGCACGACGAAAAATCAAAGCCCACCAGCTTGCACCTTCGGAACGTCACGTGCTGCAACCCAAGGCCAAGCGTCCGCATGTTGGACAGGTCGCACGCCACAAAGGTGCAGTCCTCGAAACGCGCCCCACGGACGTCTTTGCCCGACCAATCCACACCTTCAAACGTGCAGGACTCAAAACGCGCATCGCGAAGGTCTTCCCATGCCACCTCCCGCGTGAAGTGGCCCTCCAATTCATCCCACGCCATGGATTCAGGCGTCGGAGAGCGCGGAGGCGATGAGGTCGTCGTCCGCGTGGTTGGCCCGCGTCACCTGCAACCGAGGCTCCATCTCCATGGCGCGGTCGATGGCCCACTGGGCGCCTTTGTTTCGGGCCCAGCTCCGGCGCGCGATGCCGTTGTTGACGTCCCAGTGCAGCATGGAACGCAAGCGGCGCTCGCTGTCTTCGCTTCCGTCGATGAGCATGCCAAACCCGCCGTTCATCACCTCGCCCCATCCGACACCGCCTCCGTTGTGCAGGCTGATCCACGTCGCGCCGCGGAAGCCGTCACCGACGAAGTTTTGGACGGCCATGTCCGCGGTGAAGGCGGAGCCGTCGTAGATGTTGGAGGTCTCGCGGTACGGGCTGTCGGTGCCGCTCACGTCGTGGTGGTCGCGACCCAGCACAACCGGTCCTTTCAGGCGGCCGTCCTTGATGGCGTCGTTGAACGCCGACGCGATTTCCGCGCGGCCCTGGGCGTCGGCATACAGGATGCGGGCCTGGGAGCCGACCACCAACTGGTTGGCCTTGGCCTCCCGGATCCAGCGCACGTTGTCCTGCATTTGTTGTTGAATGTCGGCAGGCGCCTCGGCCATCAAGCGCTCGAGCACTTCGGCGGCGAGGTTGTCGGTGACGTCGAGGTCGGCCGGATCGCCGCTGCAGCACACCCAACGGAAGGGCCCAAATCCGTAATCGAAACACATGGGGCCCATGATGTCTTGGACGTACGAGGGGTACTTGAAGCCCTCTCCTTCCGCGTCCATGATGTCCGCGCCTGCGCGGCTCGCTTCGAGCAAAAACGCGTTTCCGTAATCGAAAAAGTAGGTGCCGCGGGCGGTGTGCTTGTTGACCGCGTCCGCGTGGCGCTTGAGCGACGCCTTGACCAAGGTCTTGAACTGCTCGGGGTCCGAGGCCATCATCGCGTTGGCCGCCTCAAAATCGAGGCCCACGGGGTAGTACCCGCCCGCCCAAGGGTTGTGGAGCGAGGTTTGGTCTGAGCCCATGTCCACGAGGACATTTTCCTCGTCGAACTTTTCCCAAACCTCCACGACGTTGCCAAGGTAAGCGAACGACTCGGCGCGCTTCGCAGACACCGCATCCTTCACGCGGGTGGCCAACTCGTCCAGGTCAGTGACCACGTGGTCCACCCAACCTTGCTCGTGGCGCTTGTAAGCCGCCGCAGGGTTGACTTCCGCCGTGACGGACACGCAACCCGCGATGTTGGCGGCCTTGGGTTGTGCCCCACTCATGCCGCCGAGGCCGGCGGTGACGAAGAGCTTGCCCGCAAGTCCATCCGTGGTGTCGGTGACGCCGCGTTTGCGGTCGATCATCCGGCCTGCGTTCAAGACGGTGATGGTGGTGCCGTGCACGATGCCCTGCGGGCCAATGTACATGTACGATCCCGCGGTCATTTGGCCGTATTGGCTGACGCCAAGGGCGTTCATGCGCTCCCAATCGTCCGGTTGGCTGTAGTTGGGAATGACCATGCCGTTGGTGACCACCACGCGCGGCGCCTCTTTGTTCGAAGGGAACAACCCCATGGGGTGGCCCGAGTACATGACGAGCGTTTGGTCTTCCTCCATCTCGCTCAGATACTTCATCGCGAGGCGGTATTGGGCCCAGTTCTGGAACACCGCACCGTTGCCGCCGTAGGTGATCAGTTCTTCCGGGTGTTGGGCCACGGCTGGGTCCAGGTTGTTCTGAATCATCAACATGACGGACGCCGCTTGGGCGCACTTGGCCGGGTACCACTCGATGGGGTAGGCCTTCATCGCATGCCTCGGGCGCAATCGGTACATGTAGATGCGCCCATAGGTCCGCAATTCTTCCGCAAATTCAGGTGCCAGCTCGGCGTGCTGTTCCTCCGGGAAGTACCGCAGGGCGTTGCGCAAGGCGAGGGCCTTCTCCTTGTCCGTCAAGATGTCTTTGCGAACCGGTGCGTGGCTCCACTCTGGGTTGCGCTGGACGGCCGGAGGCAAGGTCGCAGGGAGGCCTTCGCGAATCGCGGCTTGAAGGTCCGACGCTCGGAAGTCGGCAGGTTGAAGGTCAGCAGCTGTCATGGCGTGTTCTTTTTCTTCGTGAAACGACCGGTGCGTTTGTCAAAACCGTAGGGGCAGTGCTTGCACCCACTCTGACAGCAATGGCCGCGCTTCAGGTGATAAGCCTCCGTGAAAACGATGAAGCCTTCCGGCGTCGTGTAGTAGTCTTCAGGCTCAAGATCCTTGGGCATGTCCCAAAAGTACCGCCAACTCTGCCTGAATGTTCTGCTGCTTGTCTTGGGTGTACCACTTGTGCACCTCTTGGCTGTAGGTGTGGGCGATGGCGGGGTCGGATTTGATGCGCTTCACGAGTGCCATGGCCTCCTCCGGACGGGGGCCCCATGTGCCCAACACCTGGAGGTCGGCGTCGAGCAACACCGTCTTGGGAATGGCCCGGCCACCGTTGGTCAGGAACAAGTCCATGACCTCCACATGGGCGTCTCTCATCAAGACGCGCACCTCGAGTTTTCCTTCCGACGCGTGAACCAAGGCTTCGTGCACCGGAAGGATTTGGGCGCCGTCCCCACACCAAAACTCGTTCAACACCAACATCTTGGTGCCTGCCTTCGCGCCACGGACCGCCGCTTCCAAGGCGGGACTGACCCCGTGTTTGGCCAGCGACTTTCGGATGCGCTTGATGCGTTGCTGGTTGATGGGGATGTACTTGTCGTACGGCGCGGCTTCCTCGTCTGGATTGGGCGTCGCGTCGCGCAATCCATCCAGGTGCTCTGTGATGCTGTGGGCAGCCTCCCAGCCTTGGCGAATCAAGGCTGCGGCGTGGGGGGAAGTGTGGTCGTCCATGAAGCCCAAAAGTAGCGCCGCCCCCAGCCCCACAAATGCCTAACTTTGCCAACGCCCATGAGCGACTTTCTCCAGCACGAGTGCGGCATTGCCATGCTGCGCCTCAAGAAGCCCCTTCAGCACTACGTTGACAAGTACGGCACGCCCTTCTACGGGCTGAACAAGATGTACCTGTTGATGGAAAAACAGCACAACCGCGGGCAAGACGGCGCCGGTTTGGCCAACATCAAACTCGACGTCAACCCCGGAAAGCGTTACATCTCGCGCATGCGCTCCGTGGATGCTCGCCCCATCCAAGATCTCTTCAAAAAGATCATGTGGCGTTTCCAAGACCTCACAGCGGAAGAGCTCCAAGACGCCATCGCTCTGCAGAACGACTTTGCCTTCACCGGCGAGCTGTTCTTGGGCCACTTGCGCTACGGCACCTTTGGGAAAAATGAGATTGAAAACTGCCACCCCTTCTTGCGCCAAAGCAATTGGCGCACCCGAAACCTCGTGGTGGCCGGCAACTTCAACCTCACCAACGTCGATGAGCTTTTTGACGTGCTTGTCAAGCTCGGCCAGCACCCCAAGCAGAAGTCCGACACCGTCACGGTCCTGGAAAAGATTGGCCACTTCCTCGACGAGGAAAATCAGAGGCGGTTTGAAGCATTGAAGGCCGAAGGGCTGGACAACCAAAGCATCTCCGAACGCATCGCGGACACCCTCGACATGGGCCACGTGCTGCGACGCGCCTCCACCGACTTTGACGGTGGCTACGTCATGTGCGGCATGGCGGGGCACGGAGACGCCTTTGTCATGCGCGACCCCAATGGCATTCGTCCTGCCTACTGGTACGAAGACGACGAAGTGGTGGTGGCTGCCTCGGAGCGTCCCGTCATCCAAACCGCCTTCAATGTGCCGGCCGACCAAATTCGAGAAGTGGATCCCGGTTCTGCCTTGATCATTCAGCGCAACGGGAAGGCCCACCTCGAAGAAATCCGTCCCGCCGGCGAACGCAAGGCGTGCAGCTTCGAGCGCATTTACTTCTCGCGCGGCAACGACGCCGACATCTACAGCGAACGGAAGGCCTTGGGAAGCGCCATTGTGCCGCGCGTGCTCGAGGCGGTGGAACACGATTTGGACCACACGGTGACCAGCTTCATCCCCAACACCGCGGAATCCTCCTTTTACGGGTTGATCAAGGGATTGGAAGAGCACCTGAACGCCAGCAAGATTGCGCGCATCAAAGGACTTGGAGCCGACCCCGACCATGCGGAAATTGAATCGATCCTGAACGAGCGGCCTCGGGTCGACAAGATTGCCATCAAGGACGCCAAGCTTCGCACCTTCATCACCGAAGACAGCTCACGCGACGACCTCGTGGCCCACGTCTACGACATCACCTACGGCACCGTCGAACGCGGGGTCGACAACTTGGTGGTCATCGACGACAGCATCGTCCGTGGCACGACGTTGAAGAAGAGCATCCTTCGCATCCTCGACCGACTTGGTCCCAAGCGCATTGTGGTGGCGTCGAGCGCACCCCAAATCCGGTACCCCGACTGCTACGGCATCGACATGGCCCGGATGGGCGACTTCATCGCCTTCCAGGCGGCCGTGTCCCTGTTGAAAGAGCGTGGCATGGAGGACGTTCTCCAAACAACCTACGAGGCGTGCAAGCATCAGCTCACGCTTCCCCTCGAAGACAACGTCAACCAAGTGAAGGCCATCTACGCACCCTTCACAGACGAGGAGATCAGCGACCGCATCAGCGATTTGCTCACGCCAGAAGGCATGCAGTCGGAGGTGAAAATCATCTTCCAAAGCGTCGAAGGCCTCCACGAAGCATGCCCCGATCACCTCGGCGACTGGTACTTCACGGGCGACTTCCCCACGCCTGGCGGACATCGGGTCGTCAACAAAGCCTTTGTGTACTACATGGAGGGCAACGACGCGCGGGCGTACTGACCTTCCACCCTGTCGGCCGAGCCGCCCTGCTCAGTGCGTGATGAGCACCCGGCGCGTGGTGTGCGACCCCTCCACTTGAAGGAAATGCAAGCCTGCGGGCCATGTGGACACGTCCCAGGACTCACGGTCTGAGGTGAGTTGGCGGCGCTCTATGGTTTGGCCTTTGAGGTCCACCACACGCACCCATGACCCCGCCTGGGCCACCACATTCAAGGTGTGATTTGCGGGAGATGGGAAGGCCTTGAGCGATGCCGCAAAGGGGACCTCGAAGTCCGCGGTGGCGTCGACCAAAAACTCCGCACCTGCGAACACCACCGAGCTGTCGCCGTCGACGATTTGGGTGTACGTGTAGGTTTGCGCCACCGGCAAAGGCATGTCTTGCGTCCAGTATTGCACCCCCTCGGTGATCAGTCCACCGCTTGAAGCAACGCTGCTGTCGAAGACCGACACCCTCGCTTGAATGCGGAAGGTGTTCTCCAACATCTGCCCATTGGGCAGCAACAACGTCCCTGCGTCGAGGGCCTCCATGTCCACAGAAAATTCCCGCTCCACCGCCAAACCGGCGGCCATGAAACCAAACGACAGCGAGTCCTGGTGCACATCTCCGATTGCCATGGGATAAGGCAGGTACTTCACCGCTTCAGGATGCACAACTTGAATGCCCGACGCTCCATCGACGCCTCCCCAAAACCCAAAATACTCAGGGTTGTATTCGTAGAACGACTCGTTGATGCCACCTGTTTGGCCAGCTACCTGTTGGGAAAAGTCCGCTTGCGGAAACGCATCCGCATAGGCCGTGCTGTCCGCAGGCACAAAGTCAAAATTCACGTTCTGGATGGAAAACGCCGTGGACCAGTCAAATCCTTCAGGCTGCACGTTGGTGACGCCGTACGTGAACGCAAACCCATGGTCGGGCAAATTTGGCTGTGTGAGAACTTGGGCCTCTCCGGACCATGCCACGGCGGTAAGCGTCGCGCCGAGAACAAGCTTGGTGACAAGGTGATTCATGACGGCAAGGTACTCAACTGCAAGGACGACCTTTGCGAGGTGGAACGCCCCCTCCTGTTTTTCGATGGACCATGCCGCCTCTGCCAACGCAGCGTGCGTTGGGTGAACCGGCACGCGCCAGATGTTGTGTGCATTCCCCTCCAAAGCGAACAAGCCTTGGAGTCTTTGGGGGCCGACTTGGTCCAACCGCCCCTCAAGGGTGTGGTGGTGGTGGACAGGCGTGGCGTGGCCCATGTCGGACATCGAGGCCTTCGGGCGCTGTCGGTCCACGTGAAGGGCCCGATGGGCTTGGCGTTGCGGTGTGTTCCCGGACCCGTGTACTGGCTGGTCGCGCGCACCCGTTTCCTTTGGGGCAGGGACGATGCCTGCTCGGTGAGGTGACCCTGTGTGACCTGGGTGCCGTCCTCGCATGACCCTCGGAATTACCTTCGCGGGCATGAATGCAATTGTCGAATGGATCAGCCAGCCGTGGCCATGGTACGTGGCTGGACCCATCATTGGGCTGATGGTGCCGCTGCACCTCATCCTGTTGAACCGCACCTTTGGGATCAGCTCGTCGTTTCGTCACGTCTGTGCCGCATGCATCCCCAACAACCTCGACTTTCTGAAGTACGACTGGAAATCTGAATCTTGGAACCTCGTGTTTGCTGGAGGCGTGCTCATTGGCGCGTTCATCGCAGCCAACTTCTTCTCGACAGACGCGCCCAT
>WTJL01000140.1:0-10939 GCA_011524845.1 Flavobacteriales bacterium
CCCAAACAAAGGACTGTTGCCAATCTCCACATGAGGCCGAAGGTACGGCTATCTTCGCGTCGTGTTGAACGACGACCGTCACCGACTCAGGGCCATGGAGCCTGCCGACGTGGACCTGCTCTATTGCTGGGAAAACGCCAGCGAAGATTGGTGGATGGGGGCCACCTTGTCCCCCATCAGCCGTGAAGCCATGACGCAGTTTGTCGCTGGCAACCACGACATCTACAGGGACCGGCAACTGCGTTGGATGCTCGATGCGTCTGCGGATGCGACGTGGACCACCGTGGGCGCCGTGGACATGTACGATTTTGAGCCACGTCATGGACGGGCCGGCGTGGCGGTGCACATCGACCAAAGCCATCGTCGCCAGGGGCACGCCCTCCGCGGCCTGCAGTTGCTTGCCCGATTTGCCGATCAGCACTTGGGACTCCAGCAATTGTTCGCAGAAGTTCCTGCGTCCAACCGTGCCTCTCTCAACCTGTTTGGCCAAGCCCAATTTCAAGAAACCGGGCGCCGAACCGCATGGATTAGATCGGCCAACGGCGACTGGGAGGACGTCGTGACCTTGCAACGTTTCTTCAACCCCACTGGCGCATGACCTCACGCACACGCATCTTCTTGATCGGCGGCTTCATGGGCCTGGCGGTTCTTCTGATGGCCTACGCTGGATGGTCGCGCTGGATGACGGGGACGTGGAGCGACCGCGACGTGGTGGTCGACTTGCATCCCGGCATGTCAGGCGCAGACCTTTTGCCCTCCTTGACCGAGCAGCTGCCCCACAGCGGCCAACGCGTCGTGGACCACGTGAAACTTCGCTCGTGGGAAGGGCGTCTGAAGCCGGGTCGGTATGCCTTTCCGGCGGGCGAAAGCGTGAAAGCCAGCGCCACGCGCTTGGTCACTGGCGATCGTGAGGCTGTCCGCGTGGTGGTGCCTTCGGGGCGAGATGTCGGTCCCATTGCTGGCACGGCCACCCGACGCATTCACGCCGACAGCGCGAAAGTGGCTGCCTTGCTTGCCGAAGACTCCATGAAATGGCGTGTGGTCCCCAACACCTATGAGATGTGGTGGGAAACCGACGTGGAGGGGCTCGCTTCGAGGCTGGTTCGAGAGCACAGCGCGTGGTGGAACGAGGACCGCAAGGCCGCGGCGCGGGCGCTGGGGCTGACCCCCAAAGAGGTCACGGTGCTGGCGTCGATCGTTCAAGCTGAAACCGCCGTGCTCTCCGAAGCGCCACAAGTGGCGGGCTTGTACCTCAACCGCCTCAACAAAGGCATGGCGCTTCAAGCGGACCCCACCTTGATTTATGCCTTGAACGACCCGTCCATCCGTCGGGTCTTGGACGTGCACAAAACCGTGGACTCGCCCTACAACACGTACAAGTACAAGGGACTCCCTCCCGGTCCCATACGCTACGTGGACCCGCGCTATGTGCAGAGTGTGCTCCGTCCTGCCCAGCACCGCTACTTGTACATGTGCGCCAAGCCCGGAGGCGATGGCACCCACGATTTTGCAGTGTCCTACCGCGAACATTTGCGCAACGCCCGCGCTTACCAAAGCTGGTTGAACAAACAACGCATTTTCCGTTGAACAGAGTCTTGGATTGGAGGCGCTCATGCCTCGTGTGGATGTGGATGTTGGGGTCTTGCTGGGCCTTGGCACAAACCCCATACAACCTTCGGAACCAGGTCGCCCAGGCGTTTCGTGCCGGCGATGCACCCGTGATCGACGGCCGCCTCGACGAGGCCTTGTGGCGCACCTCGCCCAGCGCCACCCACTTCACCCAAAGCCGCCCCTACCCTCAAAGTTTGCCCACGCACCGCACGGAAGTGTGGATCGCCTACGACGACCAAAACCTGTACATCGCAGCACAGATGTACGACCCCGCACCAGATTCCATTCTGCAGCAACTCAGCGTCCGCGACCGAGTGGAGAACTCTGACGAGTTTGGCATTTGGTTCAGCCCCTACAACGACGGCATCAACGCCGTGGGCTTCAGCACCACCCCACGGGGAGCCTTGAACGACTTCATCATGAATGCGCAAGGTTCCGACGACGCTTGGAATGGGGTTTGGGAAGTGCAAAGCCTCATCCACAACGCAGGATGGTCCACCGAAATCAGAGTCCCTTGGAGCCAATTCCGGATGCCCACTCTGCCGGAGGGCGTGGACCAAGAATGGGGCATGAACATTTGGCGCAGCGTCCGACGATCCCGTGAGGAAACGGTGTGGAACGCCCTCGACCCCACCATGAACGGCATGGTGAACCAAGGAGGAATTTTGCGCGGCATCCAAGGGGTCGACACCCCTCCGCGCATTGCGCTGTTCCCCTACGTGAGTGCGTACGCCACCACAGCAGTGGACGACCAAGGCCAAAGGCAGTGGGCTGCCCCAGTCAATGGCGGCATGGACGCCAAGGTGGGCATTGGGGACGCCTTCACGGTGGACATGACCCTGGTCCCTGACTTTGGCCAAGTGGTGACCGACAACCTCGTGCTCAACCTCAGTCCGTTTGAAGTGCGGTTTGACGAGAACCGCCCCTTCTTCCTCGAAGGCACAGACTTGTTCAACAAAGGAGGTTTGTTCTACAGCCGCCGCGTGGGATCGGAAGGGCAGCTGTTCAACGCCTCCAAATTCAGCGGGCGCACCTCTTCGAGCACAGGCATTGGAGTGTTCCAAGCGTTTGCCCGAGACACGACCGGAGGCGCCGATGCCTTGACCTCGTACAACGTGACGGTGGCCGACCAAAACCTGCCCAACAACGGATTCATCACCGCGCTGAGCACCGCCACCGTTCGTTCAGGAGACGGCCGAGACGCGTATGTCCAAGGCACAGAATATTCCTTCCGAAACAAAGACAACAGCTGGGCAATCAGCGGCAACGCCGCGCGCAACACCATGGCCCAAGGGGACACCACCCAACACGACGAAGGACATCGGTGGGGAGTGAATGTGGCCAAAACCTCGGGGCAACTCCGCGGTGCAGTGGGCCATTACCGAGAATCTGAGAACTACAACCCCAACGACCTGGGCTACCTCGCGGCCCCCAACGAAATCGTGACGTGGGGCAACCTTGAATACGGCATCTACCAACCGTTTGGTGCCTTCAACCGCATGTGGTGGAACCTGAACGTGGATCTGAACTACCTCTACGCTCCCCGCGAGTACAGCAATTGGACATGGGGCGCCGAGTGGGCCGCGGTGTCGAGGACGTTTTGGTTCAACAAATTTGGAATCGAGAGTTTGCCCCAAAACGGGTTCGATTGGTTCGTCTCACGGCTCGATGCCGTGCCTTTCCAAACCCCGCGCTGGACGTCGGTGGAGTTCGTGACTTCCACCGATTACCGTCGGGCGGTGGCGCTTGACGGATTTGTGAAGCGTCGCTGGCGTCCGGAAGTGGCCGATTGGGACGAGTTTTTCCTCAGGCTCGCCCCTCGATTCCGTTTCAGCGACCGGCTGAGCGCAGATTACGTGTGGAGTTGGCAAGTGCGCCAAAACGAGCGTGACTTTGCCAGTTTGGTGGATGTCTGGAGCAGCCCCACTGTCAGCTTGTTTGGACGACGGGAGAACACGAGCCACACCCACGTGCTCAACGCCAGCTACATCTTCACCCCCACGTCCAGCCTGTCCGCGCGCATCCGTCACTACTGGAGTGTGGTGGACTACCACGAATTCTTTGAGTTGAATTCGGACGGCACCTTGACCAACAGCAGTCTGGCGGACAGCTACTTTGACCCCACCCTGGGCACGTCTGAATTCGACACGAACTACAACGCATGGAGTGTCGACCTCGTCTACCGCTGGATCTTCTCCCCTGGGAGTGAACTGAGCATCGTGTGGAAAAACACCCTCAGCGAAAGGGGCAACGCCCTGCCCAGCGGGTACTGGAACAACTGGGAGGGCATGCTCGACGAAGGGTTCACCAACTCCCTCTCGCTGCGCGCCTTGTATTACCTGGATTACAGCTTGGTTCAATCCCGCTTCCAGCGCTGAGGCTTGCGCTTCACGGCCACTTGAGGGTCCTCGCCCACACCGTTTGGTTGCCGGCCTCGTCCGTGACCACCAGCTCCACGTCGTTGGGTTCTCCAACTCGGTGAATGGCGTCGCTCGCTTCGTAGGTCACCATGTTGCGCTTGGGATCCCACACCACCCTCGCCCAGGTGCCGTTGAAGGTCAAGGTGATGTCGTCCACCCCTGACAGCGCGTCGTCCACAAACCACACGCCATTGCCGCCTTTCACCCACGGGGTGCCGCTGTGGTAGGGCAACACCTTCGGTGGAACTGTGTCGCGTTCCAAGCGCCAAGCGCCCCCCTCCTTCAACGAGACGTGCACCTTGCCCGACGTCAACGTGGCGGTCGCCACGGCGTCCACTTGGCCCTCAGCATTTCGTTTGACCGCCAGCCATTGGTCCTCGGGCCAAGGCTGTCCGGGAAGAACCGACCATCCCGCCGCCCAGGCGTCCACATCGTCTGGGATGTCCCAAGACACCTGCACAGCTTTTCGGTAAGGCACCATGGTGGGGTACAATGCCCCTCCCATGCCCGTGTCGTTCATCTTCCAGCCCATGGAGGTGGCCTCGAAAAATGTCTGAGCCTCCCACTCCAATGCAGCCTCTCCCGAGGTGCACTGTCCCGACGCTTGAGGAACGGTGGTACAAACGTCGTGCGACCACTCCATGTCCATGCCTTTCCAACCCTCTTCCACTCCAGCGGCACCCTGTGCCAAAAGCACCACCTGGCGGGTGGTGGCATTGCCTGCAGCGTCGGTGGCCGTCACGCGAAGGGCCACGGTCTCGCCCTCAGGCCAGGACAACCAGCCGGCATCCGCGGGCACGTCCTTGGGATAAATGCCCAGTCGGTTGGTGGGCATGCGGTGCAGCCTGTGCACTTGATCCCGGGCCGAGGACCACACCGGATAAAAGGCGTGGGCGTTCATGTCTTTGTTGACCCCAAAGTCCAGTTCTCCCCAAGACGCAACGTGACGGAGGAGTTCACCTCCTGAAGGAGATTCTACCGTGGCCTCCAACCGACGCAAACCACAAATGTTGGTGGCTCCATCCAACAGGTCGTAGCCCTCGACGGCCAAGCGAACCGGCACTGGAGTGGCCAACGTATCCCCGTTGGTCAGCGCCCAAGAGCGCATCTTGCCCTCCGATTCCGCCCATAGGACAGGCAGGCGCGGCGGACGGGTGTCCGTTTTGGTCAACCATCCATCGAGGGGATTCAACGGATGCTGGTTGGCCGTGTTCCTTACCTCAAAATGCAGGTGCGGTCCCCCACTGCCTCCGGAGTTGCCGCTCCACCCCAGCGTATCTCCCGCTTGAAAAACGAGGTCGTCTGCCGCCGAAGGTGCGGCGTCGAGGCCCAAGGTTCGGCCTCGGTATGTGCGCGTCACCGCCCAATCCTGGATCTTCGGCACAAAGCGCTGCAAATGGGCATACACCGTGGTGATTCCTCCAGGGCCTTCCAAGTACAGCGCATTCCCGTACCCCCAGGGCGACATTTTCACGCGGGCCACACGGCCATCTGTCGCCGCCACAACCACCAGTCCCTTTCGTCCCTCCGTTTTCAAGTCGACCCCCGTGTGAAAGTGATTGCCACGGAGTTCGCCAAAATTGCCGCTCAACCGCGGGGCAATGTGAAGCGGCTCCACCCAAGACTCCTCGGACTTGAACGCCGACGCACGGGACAAATCTTGCGCGGCAAGGCGTGGTGTTCCCATGCACATGATGAGCGCCAACATGCTGAAAGACAAAATTTTCCAAAAACCAAAACCAAGTTCATCGCTGCATCTCAGCATCCACGCGGCATGGCCAAAGGTTGAAGGCGTCATGGTGCAAAACTACAGGCCCGTGCCTCTCCCAAACCGCCCCTCATCTCTTACTTTTGTTCACGACCTGTTCCCATGTCTACCCCTCAACATCAATTGTCTTCTCTGACCGACGCCGTGAACCGTCTGCTCGACGCGCACGCCGTTTTGAAGGAACGCAACCATGAGTTGCAACAAAGACTGGAGGCCGCGGAAGACGCATTGACCAAGGCGAGGCACGAGAACAGCGAACTTCACAACCTTTCAACCCCAACGCCTCCAAGCCCGGCCCTCAGTGCGCCTGAATTGGATGCATTGGTGGAAGACATCGACGCTTGCATCGCCCTTCTCAAAACCTGAGAAACGACACCATGGAAACACTCGACGTGACACTCGGAGGCCGCTCGTACCCGCTCACCCTCTCTCCGGAGGAGGTGGAGACCGTGCGCGCTGCTGCCCAGGCCGTCGAAGCGCAAATTGCGCAGCTGAAATCGCAATACGCCATCACCGATCGCATCGATTTGATGGCCATGGCGGCCCTTCAGATTGCCGTTCAAGCGCGCTCCGCTTCTCCAGAACCGTCCCCTTCTTCTGTTCCGAACGAAGGTGCAGCGCCCACGTGGCCTGCCGACCAAGTCGAAGACCTCCTCCAACGCATCCACGCTGCACTCGAAGGCTGAGCCCAAGGCACAACCTGACACCCATGACCCCCATCCTCGCCGCAGCTGCTGGACTCCTTTTGGGAGGAGGCGCAGGCTACTTCTTGTTTCTCCGAGTGCTCACAGGCAAAGCAGACAGCATTGTTCGCGAAGCCGAATTGCGCGGAGAATCCATCAAAGAGAAGAAGATTCTCCAAGCCAAGGAGAAGTTCATCGCCCTCAAAGAGAAACAAGCCAACCAACGCAAAGACCTTGACCGCAAGCTCAACGAACGAGAAGAGCGCATCAAGCGAACGGAGTCGAATCTCCAGCGCACCATTGACCAAAACAAAAACGCAGAGCGTCAACTCAAGAAGGACCAAGAAAAGCTCGAGCAGCGTCTGAACGCCTTGGACAAAAAGCAGAAGGACCTCGAGACGGACCACACCAAAGCCATCGAGGCCTTGGAAAAACTCAGCGGCATGACCGCAGACGATGCCAAGTCGGCCATGGTGGAGCAGGTGAAAACCGAGGCCAAGGCCATGGCGGCGTCCCAAGCGCAAGACATCATCGACGAGGCGAAAGAGCGCGCCAATGCCGAGGCCAAGAAAATTGTCATCCAGACCATTCAACGCGTCGCCACGGAGCACAGCGTCGAAAACAGCGTCTCGGTCTTCCAAATCAAGAACGACGACGTGAAGGGCCGCATCATCGGAAGAGAAGGCCGCAACATCCGCGCGTTGGAAGCCGCCACAGGAGTGGAGTTCATCGTGGACGACACGCCTGAAGCCATCATCTTGAGCTGCTTCGACCCAGTGCGCCGCGAAATCGCGCGTTTGTCTCTGCACCAACTCGTGACCGACGGCCGCATCCACCCTGCCCGCATTGAGGAAGTGGTGGCCAAAGTGACCAAGAAGATCGAAGAAGAAATTGCCGAGACTGGAAAGCGTACGGTGATCGATTTGGGCATCCACAACATGAAAGGCGAACTCGTTCGCATGGTGGGCCGGATGAAGTACCGCTCGTCGTACGGCCAAAACTTGCTGCAGCACAGCCGTGAAGTGGCCAACCTCTGCGCCACCATGGCCGCTGAGCTTGGCTTGGACGCCAAGGCTGCGAAGCGCGCGGGTCTCTTGCACGACATTGGAAAGGTGAGCGACGAAGAAAGCGAGTTGCCACACGCCCTCCTCGGCATGAAAATCGCTGAGAAGGCAGGCGAACGCGGCGACGTGTTGAACGCCATTGGCGCCCACCACGACGAGATTGAAATGACCTCCCTCCTGTCCCCCATCATTCAGGTCTGTGACGCCATCAGCGGTGCACGTCCTGGCGCACGTCGCGAGATGGTGGAGGCGTACATCCAGCGCTTGCGCGACTTGGAGAACCTCGCCTTGGAATACCCCGGAGTCACCAAATCCTACGCCATTCAAGCCGGCCGCGAACTCCGTGTGATGGTCGAAAGCGACCAGGTCAGCGACGACCAAGCGGATCAGCTGTCGTTTGACATCAGCCAGCGCATCATGAACGAAATGACCTACCCAGGTCAAGTCAAGATCACGGTCATTCGTGAACGTCGCGCGGTAAGCATCGCCCGCTGATGACTGAGGAGGGCCGCACGCCCTCGTGGGGGGCTTCGCTGAGTTGGCAAAGCCTCAATGTGCTTTTGCAGGTCATCCTGCAGCTTGTCTACATCCGCATCCTTGCGGGGCTCCTGACCGAGGAAGACTTTGGCATCATGGCCATTGCCCTCATCGTGGTTGGGGTGGTGGAGATTTTTGCCCAGGTGGGCATCGGACCTTCGGTGGTTCAATACGCCGGCTTGGAGCCCAAACACACCGCATCCGCGTGGTGGTTCAGCGCCGCCCTTGGGCTGGTGTTCTTCGGAGGCATGTTTGTGGCCGCACCTGAAATCGCCCTCCATTACCAGGAGCCTGTGCTTCGCCCAGTGCTGCGATGGATTTCCCTCAGCTTTGTCATTTCTGGGTTCAGCGTGGTCTCGCGGAGCCTGTTGATTCGCGACATGAACTTCAAGGTGCTCACCGCATGTGCCTTGGCCGGCATGGTCGTGGGCAACCTCGGCGTCGGCTTGGCCATGGCTTGGCAAGGGGCTGGGGTTTGGGCTTACGTCAGCGCGCTGTTGGTCCAAAACGCGGTCCTCAGCCTCGGCTACCTCTACTTCGCGCGAATCCCTGTTCTTCAAGGCTTCAAACTGTCCCGCATCCGCCAGCTTGTGGGCTATGGATTGCGGAGCACGGCCTTCAACCTGCTCACCTATGCTGCCGCGAAAGTGGACGTTTGGCTGGTGGGAGAAAAGCTCAGCACGGGCGAAACCGGCCTGTACGACCGGTCCGTCCACCTCATGGGGCAGCCCATCACCGTGCTGGGGAAACTCGGCGACAGCGTGCTCTTCAGCGGGATGTCCAGCATTCAAGGGGACGACCAACAGATGCGTGACGTCACCCTTCGTGCCATGCACTTGGTGGCACTGCTGACCATTCCCTTGGCCTCGGCCTTGGTGCTTCAGGCGGAAGGCGTGACGTGGCTCTTTTTGGGAGACCGCTTCGCAGACGCTGCTCCGGTGGTTCAAATTCTCTTTGCCGCAGTGGCCTTCCGCGCCTTGACCAAACTGGGAGACGCCAACCTCAGGGCCCTGGACGGTTTGCGGACAGGCATCGCCATCAAGGTGCTGTTCTTCTTGGCCGTAGGCGGTGGCGTGTTCACTGCCCTCCATCAAGGGCTTGGCATGATCGGAGCCGCATGGGCGGTGGTCTTGGCCTCTGGCCTGCAATGGATCTTGACCACGCTCTGGGTCATGACGCGCCTTCGGTTGGGTCCCAAGTCTTTGGGACAGTCGCTCCAGGCAGGCGTGATTCTTGCCGTCCTGTCCACCGGGTGCATGGTCGCTCTTCCCACCGCATGGTACATCGAAGTCCCCTTGACAGCGGGTCTTGTGCTTGCCCTTCTTTCATGGATGCCCGCTTGGGTGGCGCCTCGATGGACCGACCCCAACGGTGCGTTCAGGGCTGCGGTGGGGCGCAAGCTGCCCTCTCCCCTTCAACGCCGCTGGACTGCGTAACCGGTGTTCATTGAACAATTGAAGGTCTGACGGCGTTCCCACTACCATGAACATGACAACCACCTTTGCCCTCGCCGCGGTGGTCCTTCTTGGAGGGGCCGGACTCGTGGCATGGAAGACTTTCAACGCCAACGTTTGGCACCAACCCGCTCCCGCCATGGCCTCTTTTCACGACTTGACCGCAGAAACCTTGGAAGGCGACGCGTACGCCTTCAGCGATTTGAAAGGCAAACGCGTCATGATTGTCAACACCGCCTCTCGTTGCGGTTACACCCCTCAGTACGGGCCACTCGAGGAATTGCACGACAAATACAAAGACCAGGGCTTGGTCATCTTGGGCTTCCCTTGCAACCAATTTGGCAAGCAGGAGCCTGGCTCCTCCAGCGACATTCGTGAGTTCTGCACACGCAACTACGGCGTGAGTTTTCAAATGATGTCCAAGGTGGACGTCAAAGGAGACAACCAGCATCCTGTCTACGCATGGTTGACGCAGAAAAGCCTCAACGGCGCCGGCGACCACAAAGTGCGTTGGAACTTCCACAAGTTCCTCATCAACGAGCAAGGCGAACTGGTGGCCGCCCTTGGCAGCGGCGCAGATCCCCTCGGCGAGGAAATCGTGGCATTTGCCGAAGGCAAGTGAGCCCCTACCCCATCCTGAATCCCATCAAAAAAGGCGCCCTCGGGCGCCTTTTTTCGTTTGCATGGGCAACAAGTGATCGTCACTCGTCGCAGTACGTGCCATAGACCAAGAGGAAGTCCAAGAGGTCGGCCAATTGCACGAGCCCACTGTTGTCGAAGTCTCCCATGCATCCCCCACCTGAAAGGTCAAATTCGCACGAGCCGTCGTCGTCGGTGGCGGCAGGATTGTAGTTGTTCGCGTCGGCGTACGTGCATCCCATCACCTCGCACGACCCGTCGTCGTCGGTGGCGGCCGGGTCAAAATTCAAAGCCTCCGGGTTGGTGCACCCCAACACTTCGAATTCATCGCACACGCCATCGCCGTCCGCGTCGTTGATGCATTCGCCTTCGCAGGTGTATCCTGGATCGGCAAACACACAGGACCCGTCGTCGAGCGTGGCTTCACCGTCGTAGTTGCACGCCTCAGCGTCGGTGCAACCTGGAACGCCAAAGACACACGTTCCATCGTCGTACTCAGCCGTCGGGTCGTAGTTGCCCGCCAAGGGGTCGGTGCACCCACACGCGTTGCCGTAGCCATCGGCGTCGTAGGTGCCCTCACCGGCAAACGTCCAGCTCAATTTGAATTCTTGGGTGCCGTCTCCCTCTGGGAAAATCTGTGCGTTCAAGGTGCCGTAGATGGCGCCTGACGTGGTGACCTGCATGGCCAACACGCGACCGGATTCGCCTGCTTCTGCATTGCTCGCGGGCCCTGGGATGTACCAAATGCCACCCACCGCGCTTG
>WTJL01000140.1:11039-13444 GCA_011524845.1 Flavobacteriales bacterium
GCTTCTGCATTGCTCGCGGGCCCTGGGATGTACCAAATGCCACCCACCGCGCTTGAGATGTCCAAGTCCACCCCGCCTGTCGTGAAGTACGACGCGATGGTCAAGGGCGACTGGTCCCACTCGGCCAAATCAGGGTTCACCGCCCCTGAACCTGCTTCAGATGCGGGCCCGGTCAATCCAATGGTTGCGTAAGTGTCGTCGGCCATCTCTGGGTACAGTGCCACAAAGGCAGATGCCAAGCCCGAGGCGTTCCATGAGGCGTTGAGGTCGCTGTTGAAGACGCCGCCAGGGGTTTGGATTCGCAAGCCCTCTTCGTTGTTGCCGTAGACGGCGCTCAACTTGTCCGACATGTTCATCATGTTCACGTAGAAGCGGTAGGTCATCAACCCCTCCTGCACGGCCTCTGAAGCCTCCACAGTGAGGGTGTAGTCTGGAGCCTCTTCCGCCCCGCAATCACAGAACACACAGCTTCCGTCGTCCTCCGTGGCCGAACCGTTGTAATTGCATGCCATCTCGTCCGTGCAACCGGGCACGTCGTAGACGCAAGAACCGTCGTCGTAGGTGGCTTCGGCATCGTAGTTCGCGGCTGCAGCGTCGGTGCATCCACAGGTCACCGTGGGTTCATCGCCGCCAAACACCCCCACGCCGTCAAACGCGATGCTGAGTTGTTCTTGATCGGCCCCGACACCGAGTGGGAACACTTGGTAATTCAATTGTCCAGAGATGCCTCCCTCCGTGGTGATTTGCATCAACAAAACGCGGCCATTCGCGTCGGCAAGGCCGTTGCTCGCCGTGTTCAAGATGTACCACGACGCGCCGGTCAACGTGTTGCTCTCCAAGGTCGTCGCTCCGTCCTCCAAGAAGAATGGCGTGATGGGTTGGTTGGCGTCTTCCACAACACTCGGGTCGGCGGCTCCTTCCAAGCCAGAAGCCGACGCGGGACCGTCCAACCCGATGGTCGCGTAGGTGTCCGATGCGAGCTCGGGGAACGCTGGCAAGAACGCAGGGTTGATGCCCGAGGCGTTCCAGCTCGTGTTGAAGGCACTGTTGAACGCGCCCGAAGGCACCTCCACCAACAGGCCATTCTCGTCGTTTCCAAACACCGCACTCATGCGGTCACCCTCGTCTGGGAGCGTCACGTACAAGCGGTAGGTGGTCATGCCTGAAACCACTGCGGGCTCTCCCTCCACCACCAAGGTGTACGGTGTGGCGGCACGTTGGCACGAGCAGTAGTCGCAAGAACCGTCGTCTTCGCTGGCTGCGGCGTCGTAGTTGCACGCCAATGCGTCTGTGCAACCTGAGACGATGCACGACGTGAAGTCACAAGAGCCATCGTCGTCGGTGGCCTCTGCATCGTAGTTGCAGGCTTCGGCATCGGTGCAGCCACCGAGTTCCACTTCGTCGCAAATGCCGTCTCCATCTTCGTCGTTCAGGCAATCGCCAGCACAATCGAGGTACGTCTCCTCAGGGTAGGTGCATCCCTCGTTGTCGGTGGCTTCAGGGGCGTAGTTGCAAGCGCTGTCGTCCGCGCAGCCACTGACCTCCAACTCGTCACACACTCCGTCGCCGTCTGCGTCGTTTTGGCATTCGCCGTCGCAGGTGTAGAACTCCTCGGCAAACGAGCAAGAACCGTCGTCCACGTTGGCTTCTGCATCGAAGTTGCATGCCGCAGCGTCCGTGCATCCGGGCACGTCTTCCACCCCGCCGCCGTAAGTCCCGGCGCCGTCAAAATCCCACGACAACAGCTGCTGGTCTGCGCCGATGCCGAGTGGGAACACTTGGGCTTGCATGGTCCCGGAGATGCTTCCTCCTGTGGTCACTTGCAAAATCAACACGCGCATGTTCTCGTCAGGCAACCCATTGGACGCCGTGTTGAGGATGTAGTAGGACGCGCCCGTCAAGGTGTTGCTGAGCAATGAAGTGGCGCCATCCGTCAAGAAATACGGGGTGATGGGCTGCTCTGAATCTTCCACAACGCTGGGATCCGCCGCCCCTGCCAGTCCAGAGGAGGACGCTGGTCCGTCCAAACCAATGGTGGCGTAGGTGTCGTCCACAAGGTCTGGGAACACCGTGACGAATGCGGGATTGATGCCTGAAGCGTTCCAGCTGGAGTTGAAGGTGCTGTTGAACGCGCCATCTGGCGTGTTGATGGACAGTTCGTTGGTGTTGTTGCCAAACACCGCGCTCATGCGGTCTGTGGCGTCGTTCATGTCGACGTAAAACCGGTAGGTGGTCAACCCCGGAGTCACCGCGGGTGTGGCCTCCACCGTCAAACTGAAACCTTGCGCCAGCGAGGCTGCTGAAAGGCCTGTGAACAGAAGAAAACCGGCGACGGCACGTGCCAGTGGAAGTCGAGAAACAAGCATGGGGTTGTGGGTTGCGTGATTTGGTTCCATGCAAAATCG
>WTJL01000140.1:13544-18012 GCA_011524845.1 Flavobacteriales bacterium
TTGCCCCCTGAAGTCCTCCAAGAAGCTTCCGAAGCTGTTCGCTCTTGGGACGACCACGGCTTGTCGCTCGTTGAAATGTCCCACCGAAGCAAGGCCTTTGTGGCCACCATGGAAGAGTGCCGTGCACTGACCAAGGAACTGCTCGGTCTGCCGGACCGGTTTGAGGTGCTCTACCTCCAGGGTGGTGCGAGTTTGGGCTTTCTGACGGCTGCGATGAATTTCCTCCCGGAGGGCGGACAAGCGGCGTATGCCGACACCGGCACGTGGTCGGCCAAGGCCATCAAAGAAGCCCAACACGCAGGTGGGGTCGACGTGGTGACGTCGTCCAAGGACACGACGTACAACCACATCCCCGCGGTGGGTGACGTGGACGCGCGGAACGCCTACCTCCACATCACCACCAACAACACCATTTTTGGCACCCAATACGCCGAGATGCCCAAGAGCAACGTGCCCTTGGTGGCCGACATGAGCTCCGACATCTTGAGCCGATCGTTCGACCCTGAGCCCTTCGCGCTCATCTACGGTGGTGTGCAGAAAAACATGGGTCCGGCAGGGGCGGTGATGTATGCGGTGGACACCGAGCGTTTGGGCCAAACCGGCCGAAGCCTCCCCTCCTACCTCGACCTCAACGTCCACTTGGGCAAGGACAGCATGTTCAACACGCCACCTGTCTTCTCGGTGTTCACCACCATGCTCACCTTGCGTTGGTTGAAAGCACAAGGAGGCGTTGCGGCCATTCAGCGGGCGAACGAAGCCAAGTCGGCCCTCTTGTACGCCGAAATCGACCGGAACCCCCTGTTTGTGGGTCATGCCCAAGAAGACAGCCGGTCCCACATGAACGTGACGTTCCGCTTGAACGACGAAGCCCATGCCGCTGCCTTTGACGCTGCGTGGACCGACGCCAACATCAACGGGCTCAAAGGCCACCGCAGCGTCGGTGGTTACCGTGCCTCCATGTACAACGCGTTGCCCTTGAGCAGCGTGGAAGTGCTGGTCGACGTCATGAAAGAAGTCGAACGCACCCAAGGCTAACCCCCCTTCCTTTCCATCTGAACCTCCATTCCATGAACATTCTCGCCAACGACGGCATCAGCCCCTCCGGAGAACAGGCCCTGCGCGATGCCGGCCACACCCTCTACACCGACTTCATCGAAGCGGATCAACTCGAAACGTTCATCCACGACCATGCCATCGACGGCATCTTGGTTCGGTCGGCCACCAAGGTGCGTCAGCCCTTGATCGACGCCTGCCCAAGCCTGAAGTTCATTGGCCGCGGCGGCGTGGGCATGGACAACATCGACGTGGAATACGCCCGCAACCAAGGACTCACCGTGTTCAACACCCCTGCGGCTTCGTCGCAAAGCGTGGCGGAATTGGTCATGGGCCACTTGTTTGGCCTGGCTCGGTTCCAGCCCGACAGCAACCGACAGATGCCGACCCGCGGTGCCGACGAATTCAAGACGCTCAAGAAAGCGTACGGCAAGGGATCCGAGTTGCGTGGCAAGACCCTTGGCATTGTGGGGTTTGGTCGCATCGGCCGGTCCCTCGCCTCCTACGCTTTGGGATGTGGCATGCACGTGGTGGCCCACGACCCCTTCGTGACCGATGGAAAGGTCGATGTCGTGGTTGGAGGCCAAACGGTGACCGTGGACTGCCCGCGTCTGGACCTTCACGAGCTGTTGGGAGCGTCTGACATGGTGAGCGTGCACGTCCCTGCTCAAGCAGACGGCAGCGCTGTGATTGGTGCGTCTGAACTGGCCGCCATGAAGGCTGGCTCCTTCTTGGTCAACGCCGCACGCGGAGGGTCTGTCGACGAAGACGCCTTGATGGCGGCCCTCGACTCCGGCCATCTCGCTGGCGCTGGACTGGACGTGTTTGTGGGCGAGCCTGCCCCGCGCGCCGATGTCTTGGCGCACGGCAAATTGGCCTTAACCCCTCACATCGGCGCGGCCACTGCGGAAGCCCAAGACCGCATCGGCCTCGAGCTGGCCGCCCAAATCGCCGCACTGGCATGACGGAGCGGCGCGCCCTGATGCGTCCACTTGCTGCGGTGACTCCTCCGCGGCACATGGCGCATTTGGTCGCGTCGAGGTCCTACTTGAGTTACCAGAAGTCCGAGCTTCAGGACAAACTCAAGCACAACCCCTACTCCTACATTCAGGTCATCAATCCGGACACCTCACGAGACGTGGACATTCCTCGGGGAACGCCAGCGTTTTTTGACGAAGTGCGGGCGGGATACGACGACTTCAAGTCTCGAGGATGGCTTGAAAAGGCCCCTGAACAAGAATGGTACGTCTACCGTCAAACCACCGCCTCCCACTCCTGGACGGGCGTCGTGTGCAACCTCGACCTCGCGGCGTGTGCCGACGGTGGCCTGAAGACCCACGAACAAACCCTTGAGGTTCGCGAAACCTTGTTCGCCACGTTCCTCGAGCAGGTGGGATTTCATGCGGAGCCCATCCTGTGTGCACAGCCCGACGGCGCCCCAGGAGCGTTGCAGGCTCGCGAGGCCCTGGCCGCGGTGGTGACCGACACCTCCCACACGGACTTCATGACCGCCGACGGTGTGCGCCATGAGATCTGGCGCGTGGGGGCCGAATCGGCGCTTGGCCGCACCATGGCCGCCACATGGGGAGAGTCCACCACCCTGTACCTCGCCGATGGACACCACCGACTCGCCTCTTCCCAACGGTTGGCCCAAGCTCGGCCCGATTGGGAAGGTGCCCGTGACATCTTGGCGTTTGTGGTTCCTGAGGAAGACCTGACCATTTTGGGCTATCACAAGGAAGTGCGCGACCTCACATGGTCCGCTGAAGCGTGCGCCGCCCTCTTGGACAAGGCAGATGGCTTCACGGCGGAATCCACGGAGCCCACCGCGACGCCAGAGCGACCTGGTGAAGCCGTGGTTCACTTCAAAGGCCTGACGTGGCTGCTCCGTCGGGACGCCCAGTGTCAAGCGCCCACGGACGCGGACTGGATTCAAACGTTTTTGTTGGAAGGTCAATTGGGCATCCGCGACGCCCGAAACGACGCCCGTCTGCGGCACCTTCCCGAACCACAACGTCCTGACGCTGGGTGGTGCGAGCGTGCCACCGCGCATCCAGATCGCATGTTGATTTTGCTTCACCCCATTCCTTTTGGGCACATCCGAAAGGTCGCAGACGACCAGGGCACGTTGCCGCCGAAAAGCACGTGGGTGGAACCCAAGATCCGCAGCGCCCTGTTCATCCATGAATTCCAAGAGGCATGAGCGCTTCCTCTCTTCAAGACCGTTTGTCGGAAGTGCAAGCGCAGGTCGCAGAGGCGGCCACCCAAGCTGGCCGGAGGATCACCTTGGTCGCAGTCAGCAAGACCAAACCCGACGAAGATGTGATGGCGGCGTACGACGCCGGACAGCGGGACTTTGGAGAAAACCGGGTCCAAGAATTGGCGGGAAAAGCCCAACGTCTTCCCAAGGACATCCGTTGGCACATGATTGGCCACATCCAAACCAACAAAATCAAGGACTTTTTGCCCTTTGTGCACCTCGTGCATGGGGTCGACAGGCGCAAGGTGTTGGATGTCATGGAAAAAGAAGCGGCCAAGCTTTCACGTCCCATCGACCTGTTGCTTCAAGTTCACATCGCGGAGGAATCCACGAAGTTTGGGTTTGACGCCGAGGAACTTCTTGACGTGGCGCAACCTGAGGTCTGGGCGGCCTATCCCCACCTCCGCCCTGTGGGGCTCATGGGCATGGCCACCTTCACCGACGACCAAGACCAAGTGCGCAGAGAATTCGCGTCGCTGGCGGAATTGTACGAAAAGGTAGCGTCCCAGCTTGCTCCACTTGCCGAAGAACGCGGGGCGTCTTGGGACACCTTGAGCATGGGAATGAGCGGCGACTGGACCCTTGCCGCTGAGGAAGGGAGCACCATGGTGCGGGTGGGCAGCTCAATTTTTGGTCACCGTCAAGCGCCCACGCCATGAGCTTTTCAGGTCTCCGGGACCGGTACGAACGGTGGTTCCAGGGTTGGCTCGTGCTCGCTCCCATCGTGGGATTCGGCAGTGTCACCCTCGTCAAAAACCAACTGTACAGGGTGTGGAAAGTCACCCATGGCCTGACCGACGGCGTGTCGGCTCAGGAGGCCCGAGACATGGGCTTGACCCCACCCGACTGGTCTGGAGCTGTGTGGTATGGCGTGGCTGCCGTGGGGGTGTTCACGGTGTTTTACGTGTTCGCGGCCCGAACCTGGGCGCGACACACAACAGAAGACCTGACGACCAATGAATGATGCCCGTGCGGTGTCGAGGCTATGGAAGTCGGTGTGCCTGGCTGCGCTTCTATGCGGATGCGAGGGCGCCACGTACGTCGATCACCGTTTGGTCAACGACACGTCCGACACCCTGAAGCTGGGGTACCGAAGCGACGAAGCTGCGTCCGGATGGACAACCGACACGGTGTGGACCCTCCTTCCGGGAGAAA
>WTJL01000140.1:18112-25188 GCA_011524845.1 Flavobacteriales bacterium
TGACGGTCGACCTCATGGACGATTCGCTGTGGCAGGTGCAGGTGGACGAAGGCTTTACGTGGATCCGATTTGAGCAGGAACTCACAGTCGTACCTTCCCACTTTGACTGAGCCATTTTGGCTCGCCTTGATTTCGCCAACACGCTTTCCCATGAAACACCTCATCCTTTCTTTGATGGCCACATGGATGTGCGCCCATGCGCATGCCCAAACCCCCACCTCCGTCGAAGCTGCAGAATACGACCCCAACAGCGACCGGTGGTTTGTGAGCAACGGAAGCAGCATTTTGGCGACTTCCGATCTTGGGGAGTCGTGGACCGTGTTTGGCAACGGCGGCGCCACCCACGGCATGGAGGTCCTGGGAAGCACCCTGTTCGTCATCCAAAACAACGTCATCCGCGCCTACGACGTCGTGTCCGGCGAGGAACTGGGGTCTTTGTCCCCCACCGGCGCCGGATTCTTGAACGGCATGGGCAGTGAGGAAAGTGCCGAGGGAGACCTCCTTGTGGTCAGCGACTTTGCCTCCGGACGACTCTTGAAGGTGGACGTCTCCGACCCCACCAACATGACCTACAGCACCCTCGTCGGAGACACCGGCACCACCCCCAACGGCGTCACGGTCAAAGACGGCATCGCGACCGTCGTCAATTGGGGCAGCAACGCAGACATCCTCCAAGTGGACGTCGCGACCGGAGTCGTCACCACGCTCGTGGACGGGACCGGGCTCGGAAATTGCGACGGGGTGGATTGGGCCAACGGAGGCTTGGTCGTGAGCTCCTGGAGCCCTCAACGCATCACGTGGTTCACGCCCGATGCAGAGGCTCCTGACACGTGGAATGCAGAGACCTTGGAACAAGGGTCGCCCTTGAGCAACCCTGCAGATCTCAGCGTGAACACGGCAGAGACCCTGTACGCTGTGGCCTGCAGCGGCAACAACACCGTGTACTTTGGCGAACTGGCGAACGTGTCGAACGTCACGGCAGCGCGCTGGCCGCTCGCAGAAGCCGCTTGGGCTTCTCAAGGTGTGTCGGTGAGCGCCGATGTTCCAGGCACCTGGTCCATCACGGGCATGGATTTTTCCGGGCGTGTGCTCGGAAACATGGAGGCACTCCATGCAGCCGGTGAAACCGTGTGGACATGGGACACCCTGGGGTCATGGGGGCGTCAGGCCACCCTGTTGGACATTCGGTTCACGCCTCAAGGTTCAGGAGTTGGGGTGTGGAAAACCACGCTGAAAGGCACCGTGCGTCACTGACCTCGCCCCACGGTCACGAAGGGTCGACATCCACGGTCAAGCGCAACCGCTTCCAGCGTGGATCTGAACTGAACTCCTCCAAATCCGACTGCAAGAGTGGACGGTAATTGGACGGAGGCAACGACCGTTCAAACTTCAAGGTGAGTTGACGAATGTGTTGGTCGTTCACCCTCGACAACGCCGGGGTGTCTGGGCCCAGCACCCGCTCGCCAAACCGTTGCTGCAACCGTGCCGCCAGCACCCCTGCACCGGCCTCCACCCGCTGGGCATCTCCGTGCTTCAAGGTGAGTCGAATCATGCGAACAAACGGGGGGTATTGATAGGTCTGACGCTCGATGAGTTCCCGACGCACCAACGCTTCATGGTCGTGGTCCACGACGTGGTGCAAAAGCCAATGGTCCGCGCTGAACGTTTGGATGACCACCTTGCCCCTCGCCCCTTCTCCTGAGCGCCCAGCTCGACCCGCCACTTGGGTCAGCATTTGATAGGCGCGCTCAAACGACCGAAAATCCGGAAAGGTCAGCATGCGGTCAGCGGACATCACCCCCACAAGCCCCACATGGGCGAAGTCCAAGCCCTTGGACACCATTTGGGTCCCAACCAAGATGTCGTATTCCAAGTTGGCGAAGGCGTCGAGCAGCGTGGCGTGGGCCTTTTTCTTTCTCGTGGTGTCCAAATCCATTCGCGCCACCCGCGCCGTGGGAAAGAGTTCTGCCAACTCTTCTTCGATGCGTTCGGTGCCCAAACCTTGGGCCTTGAGCGCCGTGCTGCCACACGCAATGCACGCGGTGGGTGCGGGACGCTCGTGGTACCCACAATGGTGACAGTGAAGGCCGCCCAGGGTTTTGTGGACCACCAATGGAATGTCGCATCGCTCGCAGGACGTGGCGTGTCCGCACTGGGTGCATTGGTAGGCCGGAGCGTAGCCGCGGCGGTTTTGGAACAAAATGACCTGACGCCCCTCTTTCAACGTCGCCTCCATCTCGTCGCGCAGCATTTTGCTGAAGCCGCCTCGCATGCTGCGCTGCTTGTGCTCCTTTCGCAGGTCCGCAAGGAAGATTTCTGGCAGCATCGCCCCGCCAAACCGTTCGGTGAGGCTCACCACTTCCACGTGGCCTTGCCCGCCCAACCATTGCGTTTCCACAGCCGGGGTGGCCGACCCCATGACCAACGGCACGTGTTGCCGAGACGACATCCACAGCGCCACGTCGCGCGCATGGTAGCGAGGCGCGGGATCGTGTTGCTTGAAGCTGGGTTCGTGTTCTTCGTCCACCACCACGAGTCCCACCTTGGGCAACGGCAACAGCACGGCGGACCGCGCTCCGACGATGAGCTGGCCTGACTTGGGATTCAACACGTTCATCCAAGTCTCGGTCCGCTCCCGGTCAGAGAATCGGCTGTGGTACACGTGAACCACATCGCCAAAGAACCTCCTCAACCGCTCAATCAATTGGGTGGTCAGGGCAATCTCTGGGACCAAAAACAACACCTGCTGTCCCGCCGCAAGGACCTCCGCGATGAGGTGCGTGTAGATTTCCGTTTTCCCGGATCCTGTCACGCCGTGGAGGAGCACGGGCTTCTTGGCGACCAGTCCCGCGTGCACGGCGTTGTAGGCCCTGGCCTGTGCGTCCGAGAGCACGGGAAGGCTTGCCGTGCCAGGGCGACTGGGTCGAGCGGGTTCGCGCTCTTCCACCTCGAGGATGCCGCGTTCCACCCATTTTTGGACCGTCGAGGCGTCTGTGCGGGATCGTTTTTGGGCTTGCACCTTGGGCAACTCCCCTTCTTCCACGACCACCAGTAGCAAACGCTCCATCGCCACGGCTTTGACCCCGGCCCACGCCAAGGCCGCGGAAAGCTCCTCTTCACTGACCCCTTCAGCGACGCGCACCCAAGACACACGCTTGGGCTTGACGCGCTCGTTCAACTCTTCTTTGGCCAAGGCAAGGCCCCGTTGCAAAAGGGTTCGAATGGCGCGCTGTGGATGCTTGATGCCGAGCAGCTCCGCACAGTCACGGATGCTCATGTCGTCGCGGACATGCAGCGCATCCAGCAACATGGTGGACGGCCCATCCAGACCTGCCTCCGACACGTCCGCCGCATCGGGGTGCAGGACGATTCGCGTGGTGCTTTCCAGCTTCATCCCCGCAGGCAACGCCGCCCCCACCATCTCGCCAAGGGAGCACATGTAGTGCTGGGCCATCCATGCGAACATGTCGCGTTGGGCGGTCGTCAAAATCGGGGCGTCGTCCACCACGGCTTCCACCTCTTTGGCCGCGTAGCCTTCGGGGGCGGTGTGGTGCACGTCCCACACGACACCTGTCCACTTTTTGTGGCCCAACGGAACCACCACCCTCGTGCCGACCCGAGGGCGTTCCAGATCCCCAGTAAACCACTTGTACGTCAGCGTCTTGGGCAGTGCCAGAGGCACCACCACCTCGACGAAGGTTGGGGATGTAGACGCAGTTGTGGACACGGAGGGGAAAATTAGGACGCAGAGGTGGCAAACCTCGCAGGCATTCGCGTGTTCTTTGAAGTATGGCAAAGACGATTACCCCTTTGGTCGCTGGCGACCAAGCGCCCGCATTCTCCTCCCCTGACCAACACGGCAACCTTCGAACCTTGGACGAATTCAAAGGGTCGAAGCTCGTGCTGTACTTCTACCCCAAGGACAACACCCCTGGATGCACCTCTCAAGCGTGCAACCTCAACGACAACCTCGACGCCTTGGCCAAGGCCGGGTACAAAGTCCTCGGCGTGAGCAAGGACCCCGCCAAATCCCACCACAAGTTCATCGACAAGTTCGGCTTGAAGTTTGACCTCTTGTGCGACGAGGATTTGAGCGTGCATCACGCGTACGGGGTTTGGGGTCCCAAAAAGTTCATGGGACGCGAATTTGACGGAACCCACCGCACCACCTTCGTCATCGACGAACACGGCGTGCTGGAGCAGGTCATTGCCAAGCCCAAAGTGAAAGCCCACGCCGAAGAAATCCTGCAGCCCGAAGGCTGATTCACCCGCGGCGTTCATTGTTTTTTGTCCAACGTGGACAAAACACCACCCCCTCCGTAAGTCCTTTACGGAGTCCCTCAAATACCTTCGCTCAAAACCAATTGACATGGCGGTAAACGCAGACAAACTCAAAGCCCTCCAGTTGACGATGGATCGACTGGACAAGACGTACGGGAAAGGCACCGTGATGAAACTCGGAGACGAGGTCGTTGAAAAGGTGGACGTCATTCCCAGCGGAAGTCTGAACCTGGATTTGGCCCTCGGCATCGGTGGCTACCCCAAGGGGCGCATCGTGGAGATCTACGGCCCCGAGTCTTCCGGAAAGACCACCCTGGCCATCCATGCCATTGCCGAATGCCAAAAGCAAGGCGGCATTTGCGCCATTGTGGACGCCGAGCACGCTTTCGACAAGTTCTACGCGGAGAACTTGGGCGTGGACACTGAGAACCTCTTGATTTCTCAACCCGACAACGGAGAACAGGCGTTGGAGATTGCCGACAACCTGATCCGTTCAGGCGCCATTGACCTGTTGGTCATCGACTCGGTCGCGGCGTTGACCCCTCGCGCTGAAATCGAAGGTGAAATGTCCGACAGCTCTGTAGGTCTGCAAGCCCGCTTGATGTCCAAGGCCCTCCGCAAACTGACGGGCACCATCAGCAAGACAGGATGCTGTTGCATCTTCATCAACCAGCTTCGCGAGAAGATTGGGGTGATGTTTGGCAACCCTGAGACCACCACCGGTGGAAACGCCTTGAAGTTCTATTCTTCCGTGCGTCTCGACATTCGTCGCTCGACGCAGATCAAAGACGGCGACGCCGTTCAAGGCAACCGCACGAAGGTGAAGGTGGTCAAGAACAAAGTGGCCCCTCCCTTCCGTCGTGCGGAATTCGACATCATGTACGGCGCCGGGGTCTCAAAAACGGGTGAAGTCATCGACCTGGGCGTCGACCAAGGCATCATCAAGAAGAGCGGTTCTTGGTTCTCCTACGGAGACACAAAGCTTGGACAAGGTCGCGATGCGGTGAAGAACCTGCTTGCGGACAACCCAGAGCTGATGGAAGAACTGGAAGCGAAAATCAAAGAGGCCATCCAGCCCAAACCGGCTGCAGAGGCCCTTCCGGAAGAGGCGCTTGCATGAAGCTAGGCACTGACCTTCGGAACACTGTTCTACAAAGCGGGGTGGCCTTTGGCCTCCTCGCTTTGGCATTTGTAGGCTGCCAAGATGGCCCCCAGGACCCGACCGGATCGGACGGTTCTGTCCTTCAGGCCTTGGACAGTGCCCAACACTGGAGCGACCACATTGTGGCGGATCCCACAGACCCTGCGAGGTACGTGGACCGTGCGGCCTGGCACCTGCGCAATGGCCGCATCGCAGAAGGCCTGTTGGATTTGAATTTGGCGATTGAAGCCGACTCCACCCATGCCCCAGCCTGGTCGGCCAAGGCCGATGCGCTGTACCTGACCCAAGCGTTCGAACCGTGCATTGAACACCTCGATGCCTGCCTGGACGTGGCTCCCGACCACATCCCCTGCCTGCTTCGTCGCGCCGAAATGCACATCCATCTGAGGCAATACCCTGAGGCGTTCGACAAACTCAATGCGGTGCTTCGTCAGGCTCCCTTGAACCACGAAGCATACTGGATGAAAGGCATGATCTACCGCGACCAAGGCAACGCCGAGAACGCCAAGAGTTCCTTTCAAACTGCAGTGGAAGTCAACCCCAATTTTTTTGACGGATTCATCGCCTTGGGTCTGGCCTATGCTGCCGACATGGACACCTTGGCCATTGGCTTCTTCCAAACGGCAAAGGACTTGCGTCCCCAAAGCGTCGAGGCCCGCTACAACCTGGCCTACTTCCTCCAGGAGCACAAACCGACCCAACGGCGGTTTCTCGACCGTGCCCGTCGCGAGTACCAAGGCATCGTCCAACTGGATCCGAGCAATGCTGCAGCGTCGTTCAACCAAGGCTACATTCATTTGGAATACCTGCAAGCCTACGACAGCGCCGTCCATCATTTCTCCAACGCCATCGATGAGCTGCCTTATTACCACCAGGCCTTCTTCAACAGAGGGTTGGCGTACGAGAGCTTGAACAGATTGGAAGACGCAGAGTTGGATTACCGAGAGGCGCTGCAATTCCAACCGGACTACACCGCAGCGGCCTTGGCCCTGCAACGGGTCCTTCAGCAGCGAAACGCCAGCAATTGACCGGTCCAAAAGACCAGTGATTGGCGCGGTCGGTTCACACCATGGGACTGAGCCATCAAAAAAGGGCGGCCCGATGGGACCGCCCTTCTTGTTCACCCACCACAGGTGATGAAGTCTTACTTTTTGATTTGATCCACCACGGCCTTGAAGGCTTCGGGGTGGTTCATCGCCAGGTCAGCGAGGACCTTGCGGTTGAGTTCGATGCCCGACTTGGACAACTGACCCATGAATGCACTGTAGGACATGCCGTGCTGGCGAGCTCCTGCGTTGATGCGCTGAATCCACAAGCTGCGGAACTGACGCTTGCGGAGCTTCCGTCCTACGTATGCGTATTGGAGGCCTTTTTCGACGGCGTTCTTGGCGACCGTCCAAACGTTCTTCCGGGCACCGTAGTACCCTTTGGCCATTTTAAGGACCTTCTTGCGACGAGCGCGTGAGGCCACTGCGTTTTTTGATCTTGGCATTTCTGTGTTCTTTTTTGGTGGTTGGCGGAGAACAGACGTTCACACTTGCAAAGCCAAACACCGGGTGAAACAAACCAGTGTCTTTCGTTGGTCGATCAGACCAACAACTGACGCTTGATGTTGGGCACGTCCGCCTTGTCG
>WTJL01000015.1:0-13319 GCA_011524845.1 Flavobacteriales bacterium
TGTTGCTGTAGTCGCCCTTCTCGTAGAGCTCGCGCAACAGGATTTGGCGCATCCGGTGATCTTGACGAATTTCTGCATCCACCTGACCGTCCTGCAACGCGCTGCCGTTCATGAGGGACGGGTCGATGGTGTACCAGCTCAACCCTGCGCGGTTGTAGTTGGACGCCAGGTTGTCTTCCAAGTAGGCCTCCGGAAACTTGTCGTTTTGCCAACGGGGCGTGGACGCCAAGAACCACCGGTTCACGGCGCGAAGGTCAATGGTGCTTTGCGAGCCCTCGAAGTCGTCGATGTATGCCGTGCCTTCGTCGCCCACGGCGCGGCTGTGGCCGGGAATGAGGTAGGCCCCCTCAGCACTGATGTCGAACGTCGACTTGGCGTTGGTGCTGTAGAACGGCAAGCGGTCCATCAGCTCGGTGAGCAGACGGCTCTCCGTTTGCCATGAAAAGTCCGCCCCCAGCACGGTGTTGTTCACCGGCTCGTCCCCCATGTTGACCTTTCTCGTCAGCGGACGCTCGCGCATGTTCAACATGGTCGTTCCAATGTTGAAATTGTCGCTGGCGACGTAATCGAAGCGGGTCCCGAGGAGGGTTTTGGTTTGAATGTTGAACAGTGAATTGGACTCGAGGGACACCTTGATGGTTTGGCCCGATTCAAGCAATCCGTCGTTGATGATGCGGACGCGGCCCAAGTTGTAGTCCACCGTGTAGTCTCGGTTCTCCACCAAGCGCACGCCGCCCGCAGTCACCGTCACAGAACCTTCCGGCACGTTCAGCGCATTCAATTGAATCTCCGACGAGCTCTGAGACTGGAATCGACCCTTGATGCGGAACCGGTTCAACGAGGGGATTTGCTGGGCCGCAGTTTTGGTGCTGTCGTACAGCGGCTGGAACACCAGCGTTTGGACAAGGGCATCCCGGATGGCGTCTTGGTCCGAGGCGGGGATGTCCGACTCCGTGACGTACTCTCCGATTTTTTCCGCCAGGTTCGATCCAAACGGCTCCACCGAAGGCAGGAAGATTCGACCATTTTGGCTGTTGATGGTCCCACCATTCACCGCGGCGTTGTCCACGTAATCGAAGACGCCGTCCTGGTTGGGCATGCCGTTGATGTCGATCCGGTCCATCCCGAGCACCTGAATCAACAACCGGCCGTCGAGCGGCTCACGGGGGATGTAGTTCAAGTCCACCCCTGAATTGGGGTCGTTGTACCAAATGTCCAAACGGAAATCCTCGTTGCTCACCCCAAAGGCGCCCATCGAGTACACGTTCTTCATCATGGTGCGCCACAGCGGCGCCTGGTCTCCGTTGTCGAGCTTGACTTGCGTGACCGACGACTTCAACATCTTCAAGATCAACGCTCCTGGGGCGGCGTACCCGTCCTGAGACAAGGTTCCCACCTGGTACGTTTCCCCGTTCAAGGTGTACTCGTAGGCCACGGCGAGCACCTCGGCATTGTTCAACGCCTGGCGCAACGAGATGAAGCCCAATCGGCTGTTGTACGTGAACTCAGAGGGGCTCAGCTTTCGGGCGTTCCCCACGCGCTCGTAGTGCACCCCTTGCTTCAAGTCGCCCCCAAGGGCCGTGGAAATGGCCTGGTTGGCCCCGGTGTAGCTCATGACCCCCTCGTCCAAGGTCAAGCTTCGGAAGAGGTCGTTGTTGTAGTTGTTGGGGGCACGGTCGGCCGTCGTCTCCGTGGCAGGTTCGAGGGCACCTCCCGAGAAAATGCTCGTGTTGTCGATGAGGTTGCCCAGCGGCAGGTTGGTGGACACGTAATCCGGGTGCTCGCCCAAATCCGTGAAGGCCACAATGTTCCGAACGTCTTGGGTGTTCGCCTGTGTGTTGACGACGTAAACCTCAATCCGGTTGATCATGGCCCCAGAGTTGGGCACCGGCAAGGACTTCATCGCGTCGTCGTACTTGTCGACGAAGTACTGCGACAGGAAATAGTGTCGGTTGGCTTCGTAGTCGTCGGCACGGATGTCGAATTCTTGCGTTTGGGCCCCGCCCTCCACTTCAATCTCACTCCGCTCCCCCTTCTGCTGGCTGAACACTGTGGTGTTGTAGAGGCGGCCCCATTGGGTCTCGAGCTTCAGACCAAACAGACTTTGAGACCCCGCAATCAAGCTGCTGTTGAGCGGCATGTTGATGTTGCCGGCCTCGATGTTCTTGAGAATGTCGTCCTCTTCGCCCTGGAAGCCAATGTTCATTTGGTTCTCGAAGTCGAAGAGCGATTGGGTGTTGTACTGCGTGCCGAGTTCAATCTTGTCGCCAATCTTGCCGCCAATGTTCAACTGGATGCGCTGGTCGAAATCCACCGAACCCGCGCGGCGCTGACGTTCAGGAATGCGAGGGTTCTCGGTGTTGTTCCAGGTGTAGCCCAAGGTGATTTCAGCCGTTCCCTGTGGCTTGATCTCGATCTCGTTGCTCCCAAAAATCATCTCGAAGAGCTCGCTGTCGATTTCGAGCTTGGGGGCGAACGCGCGGTCCGCTTCGTCTTCCTCTTCTTGGAGTTCGTTCCAGAATTCGGTGAGGTTGCCTTCGATGTTGTAGTTCAGGTATTCGTCCAGGGTGAACAAGCTTGAAGGCCTGAACTCGAGGGTGTCCCCGATGGTCTGCTGCACTTCGTACATCCCGGTGATCGGGTTGTACACCACACCATAGTTGAAGTTGCTTGGCCACTGCAAAGACACCCCTCCCGGGAATTCCGTCGGGTTGTACATGTCCCCGTTGTCGTGCGGGAACGGCAGGTTGAACGTGGTGTCCGATTGGGCTTGAGCCCCGGCTTGCAACGACGTCACAGCCCCCATGGCGCAGGCCATCCAGGCCAAGCCAAGGCTCCAAAGTCTCCTCCATTGCGGCCCATCGGCCTGTGGTGAGGGGGTCATGCGTGCTCCGTGTTCAATCGTCGGTGTCGGTCAAAGTTCGCGCAAAGCGGCTTTAATGAGGCCCTCCAACGTGGCTGAATTTCCTTGAGATTCCAAGAGTTTGTCCAGCACCTTGTTGCATTTCGCCTTGTCAAAGCCAAGCGACGTCAACGCCCCTAACGCATCGTTCTTGATTGTATTGTGCGCCACCGACAAAGGCGCAGAAGCGGCGAGTCCAGAACCGGCCGATGCGTCCACTTTGTCCTGCAAATCCACAATGATCCGCTGGGCGGTTTTGGCCCCAATGCCTTTGACACGCTTCATGGCGTCCACGTCGCCTGAGGCAATGGCCGCCGACGCGGTGTCCGGATCCATGGCGCTCAAAATCAACCGCGCCGTGTTCGCCCCCACCCCATTCACTCCAAGGAGCAACAGGAACAGGGTGCGCTCTGCCTCTGAGGCGAATCCAAACAACAACTGGGCATCCTCTCGGACCACCATGTGCGTGTGGATTTTGACGAGTTCGTCTTCTCCGAGCTGGTCGAACGTGGTCAAGCTGATGGCCACGTAGTAGCCGACGCCACCGCATTCCACCACCACGTACGTGGGGTGCTTCTCGACGAGTCGGCCGTGCAAATGATGAATCACAGTTGGGCGTCTTTGATTTGGGCGTCCACCACAGCGAGGCGCACCATGTCCAAAATTTCCTTCGCACTGGACCCCATTTGCAGGATGTGCACGCTTTTGCGCATGCCAAGCAAAACGGGGCCTTGGGCATCCATGCCGGCCATCTCTTGCAACAGCTTGTAGCTGATGTTGCCCGCGGACAGGTTGGGGAAAATCAAGGTGTTCACCTGGCGCTTGTGCAGTGCGCTGAAGGGGAAGTTCTCACCGAGCTTTTCCTGGTTCATCGCGAAGTTGGCCTGGATCTCTCCATCCACGATGAGCTCGGGATGGTGAACGTGCAGGTAGCGAGCGGCTTCTGCCATCTTCTCGGCATCGGGCCCCTTCGAACTTCCAAAGTTGGAATAGCTCAACAAGGCGATGCGCGGCACAATGCGCAGGTTGCGCACGGCCTCTGCAGTGAGCAGCGTGATGTTCACGATGTCCTCCGCAGTGGGGTTGGTGTTGACCGTGGTGTCCGCGAAGAACATCGGCCCATTCTTGGTTTGGAGGATGTACATCCCCGCCACCTTGTCCACGCCCGTGGCCTTGCCAATGGCGTGCAGGGCTGGGCGAATCACGTTGGGATAATTGCGGGTCAACCCCGAGACAAGGGCGTCGGCCTCGCCTTGGTCCACCAACATGGAGCCAAAGTAGTTGCGTTGACGCATGGACCGCTCCGCTTCCAGCGCGGTCAACCCATGCCGTTTGCGGTGCTCAAAAAGCACGGCGCCAAACGCGCGTCGACGCTCTTCTTGGTCGTCGCCGCGGGGGTCCAAAATGGTCGCGCCTTCCAGTTCGAGGTTGTTTTCTTCGATCAACGCTTCGATGCGGCTTTGACGACCCAACAAGATGGGGTGGGCAATGCCCTCGTCCATCGCCATCTCCGCGGCCTTGAGGACTTTGTAATGCTCCGCTTCCGCAAACACCACACGCTTCGGCGCACGAGCGGCGCGGGTGGCAATGTTCCGCGAGAATGTGCTGTCGTTCCCCAAGCGCATTTCCAGGTGTCGCTTGTAGTGGTCCCAATCCGTGATGGGGGCTTGCGCGATGCCCGATTCCATAGCCGCTTGGGCCACGGCAGGCGCCACCGCCGTGATCAAGCGAGGGTCCACAGGCTTGGGAATGATGAGGTCTCGGCCAAAGTTCAGTGCTCCTTCTCCGTAAGCCTCGCTTACTTCGTCTGGCACGTTTTCTTCCGCCAGCGACGCAATGGCCCGAACCGCGGCGAGCTTCATGGCGTCGTTGATGCCGGTCGCCCGAACGTCGAGCGCTCCACGGAAAATGTACGGGAAGCCCAGCACGTTGTTCACCTGGTTGGGGTGGTCGCTTCGGCCCGTGGCCATGATGACGTCTTCACGCGAGGCCATGGCTTCGTCGTATCCGATTTCTGGGTCTGGGTTGGCGAGGGCAAACACAATGGGGTTCACCGCCATGGACTGCACCATGGCCGCATCCACCAACCCCCCTTTGCTCAGGCCCAAGAACACGTCGGCGCCCTTCATGGCGTCCGCCAAGTCGGCGTACGCTTTGGAAGTGGCGTACTCCTGCTTGCTGGCATCCAAGCCTTCGCGTCCGGCATGGATGTGCCCTCGGCTGTCGAAGACTGCGGCATTCTCACGCTTCATGCCCAGCTGCTCGTAGATGTCCAAGCACGACATCGCCGCCGCCCCAGCGCCGCTGACCACCACACGAATGTCTTCGATGCGCTTCTCCGCCAATTTCAACGCGTTGATCAAGGCCGCCGCACTGATGATGGCCGTGCCGTGCTGGTCGTCGTGCATCAACGGAATGTTGAGCTCTTCCTTCAACCGACGCTCAATTTCAAAAGCCTCGGGCGCCTTGATGTCCTCCAAGTTGATGCCTCCAAACGTCGGCGCGATGGCCTTCACGGTGGCGACAAACTGGTCCACGTCGGTGGCGTCCACTTCAATGTCGAACACATCGATGTCTGCAAAGACCTTGAACAGCACCCCTTTTCCTTCCATCACCGGCTTGCTCGCCTCCGGACCAATGTCCCCCAATCCAAGAACGGCGGTGCCGTTGCTGATCACCGCGACCAAGTTGCCCTTGGCCGTGTACGTGTACACGTCTTGGGGATTCTCCGAAATGGCAATGCAAGGCTCTGCCACGCCGGGGCTGTAGGCCAAACTCAGGTCCCGCTGGGTGCTGTAGGGCTTGGTCGGAACGACTTCCACTTTGCCCCGACGCTCCCGGGCGTGGTATTCAAGGGCTTCCTTCTTCAGGTTGTTCGTCTGCATAAGTACGCGAAGTTCAACACGAAGGTCGCGCGATTCGGTCCCTTTGCCTCAAAGGATGCACAGCAAGTCGTGCACAATGTGTACACGACGGAGTGTCAAAGGCGGCTCAACCGCCCCCCATCACGAAAACGCGAAAAAATCAGCGAACCACCAAGCGCTTGGTCGAAACCGTCACACCGTCCACGGTGTAGCTCACCAACCAAATGCCTGAGGCCAAGTCGTTCAACGACACGCGAAGCGTCTGGGCACCAGCCAAGACAGGCTCGGTGCGAATCACTTGTCCCACGAGGTTGCGGAATTCCACGGCACCTTGCCGGGGCTCATTGAACCGCAAGACCACTTCGTCCGTCGCAGGGTTGGGCGCCATGGACGTCAATGCGGATGGGGAGACTTCTGGTGCGGACACGCCCACCGTGCCGTCCACGACAAACGTGATGTCGTGGCATGCGCCCAAGCTGGCGGGCCCCTCTTCGTGGAAGCAGTACCGCAGGGTCGTCGTTCCGGTGACGCCGTTGGGGTAGAAGTCGCTGATGAAGGTGTTGGTGGTGTCGCCCGGCAAGAGGGTCACCAAGAAGGCGGGGTTCGCTGGAGATGCGTCCGTTCCAAAATTGAAGCACGACGCTCCCCAGCAGAAACGCTCGTACGACCCAATGCCGTCGGAGACGTAAGGGTAGTTGAACGGAGAGACCGTGTCCACAAACGTGCGCGTCACCATCAGTTCAAGGGTGTCCTCGGTGTCGTTCACCACGTCCCAATGGACGTCGATCACGCCCACTCCTGACAAGGTGTCCAACGACACGTACACGGTGTCGGGCGCGTTGACCAAGGTCGGAGGTGCCACTTGAGCTTGAACGGCCGTGGTAGCGCACAAGAGCGCTGTGCAGGCCCACAAAAAGCGAGTCGTTTGTTGCATGACCCAAAGATAAGCCACCGGACGCAGCTCGACCGATGCAACGGATGGGCGGGCGATGGCGTTTGACATGCGTCGGCGTATTTTTGGCCTGAACCTTGCACCCCTGCACGAAACCTCAACCCATGATTCGATTCCTTTCCCTTTCCTTGAGCCTGCTCCTCGCTGGAGGCGTAGTGTGGGGCCAAACCGTCCCGGACGTCAGCCTGAAAGACATTGAAGGCAACTCCGTCCAAACGGCGGACCTCGTGCAAGAAGAAGGACCCACGGTGTACTGTTTTTGGGCCACGTGGTGCAGCCCTTGCAAGCGAGAACTCAACAACTACGCGGAGCTCTACGAAGACTGGGTGGACGAAACGGGCGTGAAAATCGTGGCCGTCAGCATCGACGACCAACGCTCGATGAACCGTGTGGCACCCTACGTCAACAGCGTCGGCTGGGAGTACGACATCCTGCTCGACCCCAACCGCGAGTTCGCCCGCGCACTGAACGTGAACAACGTTCCCCACACCTTCGTGGTGGACCCCGAAGGCCGCGTGGTGTGGTCGCACAACAACTACGCCGACGGCGACGAATACGAACTCTACGAGGAACTCCTCAAGTTCGCTGAATGAAGCACCTCGCACTGCAAGGACTGGCCACACTCGGCCTGACGTTGGCCTGTGCCACTTCGGCGTGGGCGCAGTTTGGGGAAGATGCTCCTGCCCCTTCCGTGTCTGGAAATGTGGGCATTCTCTGGCAGTCCTATGCGGAAGATTCGCTGATTGGGGCCGTGGTCCCTCCGTCCAAAACGGGGTACAACGCCTTCGCCAACGTGCTGTACAACCAAGGCAACTTCAGCGCGGGCATGCGATACGAGAGCTACCTCAATGCCGTCATTGGATTTCCAGGACGTTTCAAGGGAAGTGGCCTCGGGTACCGTTTCGCCCGCTACAACGACGCCGACCGTGGGATCGACGTGACCATCGGCAACTTCTACGATCAATTTGGCAGCGGCTTGGTGTTTCGGTCCTACGAGGAGCGCAACCTGGGCATCGACAACGCGATGGACGGGTTCAGGTTGATTTTGAAACCCGTGGACGGGGTGCAAGCCAAGTTCATCTACGGCAAGCAACGCTTTGACTTTGAAGACGGCCTCGTCAATGGTCCCGGTGTCATCCGCGCTGTGGACCTCGAGGGCGACCTCAACGCCATGCTCGCCACCACCACCGGCAACGACACGTGGAAGGACAAGCCATTGAAGGTGACGTTGGGCGCAAGCTTTGTGAGCAAGTTCCAACCTGGATCGTCTTTCAACGTCGACAGCCTTGTGCTCGCCATGCCCCAAAACGTGGGGTCCTGGTCGTACCGACTCAACGCGGTCCGAAAGGGATGGACGGCAGGCGTGGAATACGCCGGAAAAATCAACGACCCGTCGGCGGACAACGGGTTCACGTACCGAGATGGGGAGGCCTTTTTGGCCACCTTGGGCTACAGCCAAAAAGGACTTGGCGTCCTGCTCACCGCCAAGATGGTGGACAACATGAGCTTCCGCTCTGACCGGGACTTGCGGTTGTTTGACCTTCCGATCAACTACATCCCAGCAGTCACCCAACAGCACACGTACAACCTCGCGGCCACCCTGTACCCCTACGCCACCGTCATCACCGGAGAAACCAGCGCGAGTGCAGAGATTTTCTACACCATTCCCAAGGGAAGCAAACTCGGAGGCAAATACGGGACCAAGCTGAGTGCCAGCTTTGCGGCCGCCAACAGCTTGGACACGACGCACTACGCCTCCGACCAAGTGGAAAGCGTCATCTACGGCTATGAGCGAAACAGCTGGGGACCGGGCGATGAACTCTTTGTGCGCGATTTCAATGTCTCTGCAAGCCGCAAATTCAACCGAAAGTGGAAGGCCAAATACACCTTCTACCACTTCGACTTCAACACCCTCACTACCCCTGTCACAACCGACTACAAGGGCATTGTGAACGCCAACATTCACGTCCTCGAGACCCAGTGGAAAGTGAAGCCCAAGCAGAGCCTGCGCACCGAGCTTCAGGGCCTTTGGGTGGGGGCGGACGAGTACGATCCGGAGTTGCTGCAGGACAAGGGCCATTGGGCCACCGTTCTTTTGGAATACACGTGGAGCCCGCATTGGTTTGCGAGCGTTCTCGACCAGTACAATTTTGGCAACAACGACCCCAACCAGCGCATCCATTACGTCTACGGATCGGCAGGCTACATCAATGGTCCCCACCGCTTGAGCGTCGGGTATGGAAAACGTAGGGAAGGCATCTTCTGCATCGGCGGGGTGTGTCGCGCAGTTCCTGCGTCCAATGGCTTCGAAGTGACGTTCACAAGCAGCTTTTGACAACATCCATGAAAAACAACGTATTTTCGACTCCTCCTTGTGAGATTTGAAACACCTGAAATGAATCCAAAACCAACTTCTATGAAGCAATTTTTCTCTCTCGTGGCTGCGGCCATGATCTCCTTCGGAGCGTTTGCACAGTTGCCTGACGGCAGTGTGGCTCCCGACTTCACCGCCACCGACATCAACGGTGTGGAGCACAACTTGTACAGCTACTTGGACTCAGGCTACCAAGTGATTTTGGACTTCTCTGCCACGTGGTGCGGCCCTTGCTGGAGCTACCACACCAGCGGAGTATTCTCTGAATTGAACGCCACGTACGGTCCTGACGGCACCAACGAAATTCGCATCATCAAGTTGGAGTCTGACGACACCACCACCGCGGACGACCTCAACGGTACAGGAACGGCCACGCAGGGCGACTGGGTGACTGGCACCACGTACAACATCATCGACGACGCTGCGGACATCTTTGATGAGTACCAGAACACGTACTACCCCACCATCTACACGGTGTGCCCAAGCCGCATCCTGACGCAATCAGGTCAGGCCAGCGTCGCGGATCACGCATCGATTTTCCAAGCCAACAGCTGCCAGGCGGCCACTTTGGCCAACGACGCGGCACTCGGTTCTTACACGGGTGACGGTTTGGTGTGCGGCGATTCGCCTGCCACCCTCTCTGTGGAGCTCCAGAACATGGGCCTCGAGAACTTGACTGCATGCACGATCACGGCGTACGACAACGGCACCGAAATCGCCAGCACCGACTGGACGGGCGACCTCGACACCTACGCGTTTGCTGACGTGACGGTGGGTGAAGCTTCTTTCTCTGCGACTCCAAACCTCACGTTTGAAATCACCTCTGCCGACGGCAACGACGCCAACAACAGCGCTTCAGGCGCAGTGGCTTTGTCTCCAGAGACGACCACCTACGTGCAGGTGCGCATCACGACCGACAACTGGCCTGGTGAGACTGGCTGGGAGATTGCGGACGACAACGGCGCAGTGATCGAGTCTGTGGCTGTGGGTTCTTTGACCGCGGCTGACACCGAATTCACGTGGGACGTGGGCTTGCCAAGCACTGGCTGCTACACCTTCACCATGTACGACGCCTACGGCGACGGCTTGTTCGCTTCTCAGTGGGGCGCTTTCCAAGACGGAACTGCAGGTGTGTACGGCATGGACGGTGAGACCCAAGTCGACATCGTGTTCGAATACGACGGAGCATCTGGCATCGAGTTCTCTGAGCTCGGTGTGGGCATGGAAGCCACGACTGTGGCTGGCATCGACGAAGCCAACTTGGCAGCGACGGTGAACGTGTTCCCCAACCCCACCAACGGTGTGACCAACGTCGAGTTCAACACCACTGCTGCGGCCATGGCCACAGTGGAAGTGTACAACTTGATCGGTGAGCGCGTGTTCTTCAACAGCCTCGGCAACTTGCCTGCTGGCTTGAACCGTGCCAACCTCGACCTCTCTTCAGTGGAAGCTGGCATCTACCTCGTGAACTTGAACGCCGGTGGCGAAACCACCACCATGCGCGTCACGAAGCAGTAATTCTGCCATCGTCAAACGACTTGAATCCGCGTGGCCTTCGGGCTGCGCGGATTTTTTTTGCCCCTGCATTGGCGTGGGGTATCTTGGGGACTCTGTTGCATTCGCTGTTTGCGAAACCCTCATCCCATGAAACACGCATTTCTCGCCCTTCTCAGCGCCCTGACCGTCCACCTTGGCATGGCTCAACTGCCCAACGGCACCATCTCGCCCGACTTCACTGCCACCGACTTGAATGGCGTGGAGCACAACTTGTACAGCTACTTGGATTCAGGCTACCAGGTCATCGTGGATTTCAGCGCGACCTGGTGCGGCCCTTGCTGGAACTACCACCAGGGCGGGGTGCTTGAAGAGCTGTACAACGCGCACGGTCCCAACGGCACCAACGAATTGCGGGTCTTCTTCATTGAAGGCGACGACAACACCACCCAAGCCGACCTCGAAGGAACAGGAAGCTCCACCGCGGGCGATTGGATCACAGGGACCCCCTACCCCATCATCGACAATGGGGGGAGCATTTTTGCCGATTTCGCCTGCACTTACTATCCCACGATTTACACGATCTGTCCCAACAAGATTTTGACCGAATCGGGGCAAGCCAGCCTCGCTGGACATGAGACCGTTTTGAACTCGGCCACTTGCATGCCGGCCTCTTTGGCAAACGACGCCCTCTTGATGGATTACGTAGGAGAAACCAACGCCTGTGGAGACACCCCAGCGGCCTTGGCCGTGCGGCTGATGAACAACGGACTGGACACGCTCACCGCGTGCACCATTCAAGTGTCCAAGCTTCTTCCATTCAACCAAACGGAGGTCGTGGGCAGCGCCGATTGGGAAGGGGAACTCGGGACGTACGATTTCACCACCGTGGACCTTCTGGACGCCACAGTGGACGGCGAGACCATCTTCGTGTTCGACATCGTGTCTGACGACGACAACGACGGCAACAACTCGACCCAAGGCACGGTGCTCGGCGCCGAAGAGGTGACCAACAACCTCGAGGTGCGCATGAAAACCGATGGGGCACCGGAACAGCTCGGTTGGACGTTGTCGGACGCCTCAGGGACGGTGGTCGCCTCCGTCTTGCCCGGAAGTGAACCGTTGGAGCCGACCACGGAATACACATGGGATGTCACCCTTCCTGAGCTTGGATGCTACGTCTTGACCCTCTTGGACGCAGGAGGGGACGGCCTGTTCAACAACGCCACCTCCATGGACGGCGTGGGGTTCCTTGAAGTGAACAGCATGGACGGAGAGACCGCCGTTGACCAAGACCTCTTCTACCAAGAATTGGACGCCTTCGACGAGGTGTCGTTCGACTTGGAGGTCACCGACATCACGTCCGTTCAAGACATGGCCTTGACCACCGGTTGGGACCTGTTTCCCAACCCCACTCAAGACCGTGTGACGGTGGACGTCACACTGTCTCAAACGGCACCTGTGACGGTGACCCTTTTCAGCCTGACAGGCCAACAGGTCATGAACGTGGTGTGGGGCGACCTGTCGCCAGGCAACCACCAACGGTCCTTGGACGTTTCTCACCTGAACATGGGCGCGTACGTCCTCCACATGAACGTCGGTCCCACCACCTCCAGCAAGATTCTTCTGCACCAATGAATTTGAACCTTCGATTCGCCTTCGGCATCGTGGCCCTCATGGGCCTGAGCATGACCTCCTGCGACACCTTCGACGATCCCGTCATTGGGGTCATTGCGCCTTGCGACGCGTCCGAGGCCCCGGCGTTTGAGCCCTTGGAGTCCGACATTCAGCGCATCCTGGTGGAAGACTTCACGGCCCATCAATGTGGAAACTGTCCCCCTGCTGCGGTGAAGGCCGCTGAGCTGTTGGCCGAGCATCCCGACCACATTGTTCCCCTTGCCATCCACGCAGGAGAACTCGCAAGCACCAACGTGGACTACCCCATCGATTGGACCTGCGACGAAGGTGACGTGTTTTGGGAAGACCTCGAATTCCAATTGAACCCCATTGGCCGAGTGAACCGACTCAGCGACGAAACCAACATTCTTGTGGTGGACCAATGGGATGCGGCCGTGGACGCCCTCTTGGACGCGTCCCCTGCGGCTGGCTTGCAAATGGCCGTGGACCAAAACCCCTCCACAGGAGAATTGGCCATCCACGTCCACACCACCTGGTTTGAAGCGGTGGAAGGCCCCGTCCGATTGGGACTTCTCGTGGCAGAAAACCATGTCGTAGGGCCCCAGCTGTGGTACCCCACCGTCGACCCTCCTGGGCCTGGACTCGTAGAAGACTACGACCACGAGCATGTGCTTCGTGGCAGCGTAACCGGAGCGAAGGGATTGGTGGTGGCGGAAAACCCTGAAGCCGGAGATGCACATCAAGAGTGCTACATCTACACGTGGAACGATGCGTGGGACGTCGCCCAATCCGACCTCATCGCCGTGTTGACCTCCGACAACGGCAGCGTGATCCAAACCTTGGCCATTCACATCACCGAATGAAGGTGCACGTGTGGGCCTGCGTGGCCGTGGCGTTGGCAGTGTCCCTGAACGGACAGGCCCAATCTTCTGGGGGACCTTGGCTCTTCAACGGAGGGTACACCTTGGGGGTGACGGCTGCGCAAGTTCGAGGCGACGGCATCGAAGGCTTCAACAAGCTGGGCCTGCACGGTGGTGCCGTGGTCGAAGTGCGGCAGTTCAGGGATTTGGGCTTCCAAATCGGCATCCTCTACAA
>WTJL01000015.1:13419-16353 GCA_011524845.1 Flavobacteriales bacterium
AGCTGGGAGTTGAGTTGGGTGGTGTGGGTTGGCATGCGGTCGGGCGACCAAGGCGAGTGGTTTTTGCGCCACACCCAAAGCCTGCCCGGAATCGTGCCCAAGCCCGATGTGGTCAACCCCAACATCCGCTGGGACGACCGCATGCAGAACCTGACCATGCAGGTCGGGTACACCAAACTTTTGCGCTCTTGGGACGACCGTTGACGGTCAGTCCTCCTGGTTCTGGATGCCGTCCAACACGCCATCCACAGTGACCTCCACCTTTCGCGCCGCTGCCAGCAGGTCCTGCCAAGGACCGTCCATCAAGGCGCGTACCTCGGCCTCCACGGCATCGATGGCCAAGGTGGCGATGTCCAACTTTCGGGCCGCGTTGGCCGTGGCCCCTTCCTGGATGTCGGGCATGGCGTCGTACAGTTGACCCATCACGCGGACCGTGACGTGGTCGTAGCCCACAAAGTCCTTGGGCGTCCAAAGCATGTCGTGGATGGATTCGATGCCTTGGGCCACTTCCGTTTGAAGGGAATCCAGTTCCGTGGTGGTGGAATCGCTCATGTGCGCCCAAACGCCGTCCATGGCGTCCATCGCCGCATCGGCGACCGCCAACTCTTGCATCAGGTCGGCCAGACGCTCGACTTGAACGTAGGCGTCGAGCATTTGGGCTCGTCCGGCCTCGTACGCTTCGGCGTTGAACGTGGTTCTGGGGTCGTGTTCGATGGTCATGGCCATGGTGTCCACGTGGCTTCCCAACGTCATCACGGCCATGTACGTCCCCGGGACCACGCGCACTCCGCCCCCCACAGGATCCGTGGAGGTCTCCACGTCACGGCTGGGCCAACGGATGCCGTCGGTGTCGCCGCGCCACACCAAGGACTGCCAACCTGGTTCCACCTCACGCGTCATCCGGCGAAGGGTGTCGCCCGCCTCGTTGAGGATGACCACCTCCATCTCGTCGTGGACGTCGGCCGTGTCGGCCTGAACGTAGACGTGGCCATGGGCTGATCGCTGGCGGTTTTCTCCTTCCCAAACGTGGTCCGCCAAGAAACGCGAACCGGCTGGGCGTGGCCTTGGCACCTGGTAGCCCGTGGCTGCATCGAACGCCCGGAACGTCGAATTCAAGAGGGCCGCGCCTTCGTTGGCCAAGGCCCGCAACGGCGACAAGTCCTCGATCACGTAGGCTGCACGCCCAAACGTCCCGAGCACCAAGTCTCCTTCGCGTTCTTGGATGGCCATGTCCCGCACAGGCACCGACGGCACATCGTGCGTCCATTGGCGCCAGTTGGCGCCGCGGTCCACACTGAAGTACAACCCCTCTTCCGTGCCGAGGAACAGCAGATCCGCAGCCTCCGGGTCTTGCACCACGCACTGGGCGTGGGCGGGAACGTCCTCGTCGTAGGCCAAGCGCTTCCACGACTTGCCGCCGTCCGAGGTGCGGTACAAGTACGGAGCCCAATCGTTGCGGCGGTAGTTGTTCGCCACCACGTACACCTCGTCCGGCGAATGGGGGCTGACGTGAATGAAAGGAATCCAGGAACCCGCCGGCAGGCCCTTCAACTTGGTGCTGTGGTCCGTCCACGTCGCACCTCGGTCGGTGGTGTGCTGGAGTCGTCCGTCGTCGGTGCCCACCCAAAGCTCATTGGGACGCGACTTGGACGGCGTGATGCACAAAATCGTGCAGTGGTTTTCAGCCTTGGTCGCATCGATGGTCAATCCCCCACTCGTGGCTTGTTCCAGCTTGGCGGGATCGTTGGTCGTCAAGTCAGGGCTCAAGGTCTCCCACGTCCGTCCGCGGTCTGGACTGTAGTGCACGCGCTGCGAACCAAAGTACAGACCGTCCCGGTCGTTGGGGTCAAGCGACAAGGCCGCGTTCCACGCAAACCGCGACACCGTGGTGTCCGGAGAGGCAGGCTGGATGTCCGTCGAGCCCAAGGTGGTCATGTCGACGCGGTTGATGGCGCCGCCTTGGTACATGGCGTACAGCTCTCCGTCACCGGTGGGTTGCACGTCGAAGCCATCCCCAAAGAGCACCTCTTGCCAATCCTCGTTCCGAATGCCTCCCGCGTGCCAAACAGCCGATGGACCGACCCATGAGCCGTTGTCCTGCATGCCACCGTACACGTTGTAGGGGACGTTGTCGTCCACGGCAATGTGGTAGAATTGACCCACTGGAAGGTTGTTGATGAACGTCCAGTTCTTCCCGCCATCGCGGCTGATGTTCAGTCCCCCGTCGTTGCCGTTGATCAGGTAGTTGGGGTCGGAAGGATGGATGTACAATGCGTGGTGGTCGGGGTGGACCCCGCTGTACGGCAGGATGATGTCAAACGACCGTCCCCCGTCCGTCGACTTCGACACCATGCTCCACAAGCTGAAGACGTGGTCTTCGTTGGTGGGGTCGCAGTGGATTTCAGCGTAGTAGAAAGGACGGTTGCCCACGTCGCTGTCTGTGGTTTGGCGACGGAACGTGGCGCCTCCATCGTCGGAGCGGTACAACGCGTAATCCTTCGACTCCACCAAGGCGTACACAACGTCAGGGTTGGCGGCACTCATGGCCAAACCCATGCGGCCCAACTCCCCCTCGGGCAGGCCATCTTCCTCGGTTCGTTCCACCCACGTGTCGCCTCCGTCGTGGGTGACGTAGAGCCCACTGCCTTCCCCACCAGACGTGAACGTCCAAGGCTGGCGGCGGAAGGACCACATGGCCGCAAACAACTTGTCCGGATTGGAAGGGTCCATGATGAGCTCGGCGCACCCCGTGCGCTCGTCAATGCTCAAGATGTGGTTCCACGTCCGGCCGCCGTCGGTCGTCTTGTACACGCCCCGCGCAGGGCTGTCTCCCCACGCCGAGCCCGTGGCCGCGACGTACACCGTGTTGGGGTCACGAGGGTGAATGAGAATGCGGTGGATGTTTCGGGTTTCCTCCAAGCCCATGAAGTCCCA
>WTJL01000015.1:16453-25076 GCA_011524845.1 Flavobacteriales bacterium
CACCTCAAGGTCCTGGTAAAAGCAGCCTGAAAGGCCGAGCATCATCAGGGCGCAGGCGCCCCATGTGGCGAGCGTCTTACGCATGCCGTTGTGCAAATTCTGCGTGGAAGTGAGGAATGGTCTCGATGCCCTTGAAGTAATTGAAAAGGCCGTAGTGCTCGTTGGGGCTGTGGATGGCGTCCGAGTCCAACCCAAAGCCCATCAACACCGTCTTCAAGCCCAAAATCTGCTCAAAGCTCGCCACAATGGGGATGCTTCCGCCGCTTCGCACGGGCACGGGAACCTTGCCGTAGGTCTTCTCCATGGCTGCGGAAGCCGCCTGGTAGGCCGCGCTGTCCGTCGGCGTCACGGCAGGCTGTCCACCGTGCATGGCCGTCACTTTAAGCTTGACACTGGCCGGGGCAATGCGCTTGAAATGCGCCTCGAACTTGGCGGTGATGTCGTCCGGATCCTGGTGAGGCACAAGGCGCATGGAAATCTTGGCGTAGGCCTTCGAGGCGATGACGGTTTTGGCGCCCTCGCCAGTGTATCCACCCCAAATGCCGTTCACGTCCAACGTTGGACGGATGCTCATTCGCTCAGGGGCGCTGTAGCCCGCTTCCCCTTCCACGGCTCCGATGTCGATGCTCTTCTTGTAGGCGTCTTCGCTGAAGGGCGCTTCCGCCATGGCCTTGCGCTCGTCGTCGCTCAACACCTCCACGTCGTCGTAGAACCCCTCCACGGTGATTTGCTGATGCTCGTCCTTCAAGGAGGCAATCATCTCGCAGAGGATGTTGATGGGGTTGGGGGCCGCCCCGCCGTACAGGCCGCTGTGCAAGTCGCGGTTGGGGCCGGTCACTTCCACCTCCACGTAGCTCAATCCGCGCAATCCCGTGGTGATGGACGGCACGTCGTTGGCAATCACCCCGGTGTCGCTCACAAGCACCACGTCAGCAGCCAGTCGCTCTTTGTGGGCTTCGAGGAAATCCTCCAAGTGAATCGAGCCCACTTCTTCTTCCCCCTCGATCATGAACTTGATGTTGCACGGCACTTGGTCGGTGGCCACCATGGCTTCAAACGCTTTGACGTGCATGAAGAATTGGCCTTTGTCGTCGCACGCACCGCGGGCAAAAATGGCGCCTTCGGGGTGCAGTTCGGTCTTCTTGATCACAGGCTCAAACGCTGGACTGTCCCACAGTTCAACGGGGTCCGCGGGTTGCACGTCGTAATGGCCGTACACCAAAACAGTCGGCAAGGCAGGGTCAATCAACTTCTCGCCGTACACCACAGGGTAGCCCTTGGTCGGCACCACCTCCACGTTGTCCGCCCCAGCTTTCCGCAGGTGGTCGGCCACGACTTCTGCACACTTGTTGGTGTCGTCGGCGTACGCCGGATCTGCAGAGATGCTGGGGATGCGCAACAACTCCAAAAGCTCGTCAAGCATCCGCTCTCGGTGCTCGTTCATGTATTCCTTCACGTCCATGCTTCGAAGGTACAACCTCGGTCTGCCTGGACCTATCTTCGGAGCCCGGTACGTTCACCTGTGACAATGAGCTCCTCGAACCTCCCCCAATTCAACAACACGGCGCAGGCCTTTCAGCACCTGAGCGACGCCGAATTGCGTCGGGCTGTGGCCTTGTTTTCGTTGATCGGAAAGCCTTGGCTCGTGAATGCAGGCAGTGCCCTCGCCCACCTCGCCCTCGCGTTGCGGGTCCCCTTGGCTTGGGCGGTGAAGCCCACCGTGTACGCCCACTTTTGTGGGGGAGAATCCATCGACGATTCCGAGGAGACCACGGCGAAGTTGGCGGCCCACAACGTTCGCACCATCCTCGACTACAGCGCCGAAGGCCAAACCGCCGAGTCCGACCTCGACGCCACGTGCAGCGAGGTCCTGGCCACCATTCAAGCTGCAGATGGCGACGCGCGACATGCCTTTGCCGTGTTCAAGGTGAGTGGACTGTCCTCCAACGTCCTGCTCGAGAAGGTGGGGAAAGTGATGGCGGGCGGCGAGGCCCTGAACCGAGAAGACGAGGAGGCGTGGGAGCGCGTCCAACGGCGCGTCCGTACGCTGTGCGAGGCCACCGCCAAGGCTGGCGGTCGCGTGATGATCGATGCCGAAGAATCGTGGATTCAAGACGCCATTGACGCCCTCGCCGAGGACATGATGTCCGACTACAACCGCGACCGCGTCGTGGTCTACAACACGGTTCAGATGTACCGTCACGACCGACTGGCTTACCTCGAAGCCATGGCCGGCCGAGCCGAAGAAGGCGGATACATGTGCGGCGTGAAGCTTGTGCGCGGGGCCTACATGGAAAAGGAGCGCGAACGCGCGTCCCAGCATGGCTACCCTTCCCCCATTCAGCCCGACAAGGCAGCGTCAGACCGTGATTTTGATGCGGCAGTGAAATGGGTCTTGGAACGCATCGCACAGGTTCACCTCGTCGCAGGAAGCCACAACGAAGAAAGCAACCTGAAGTTGTGCCAATGGATGGCCGAGAAGGGACTGGAACCCGGAGATGAGCGCGTGGCGTTTGCCCAGCTCTTGGGGATGAGCGACCCCATCACGTTCAACCTCGCAGCGCACGGCTACAACGTGGCCAAATACGTGCCGTACGGACCCATCCGCGAGGCCATCCCCTACCTCATCCGCCGCGCCCAAGAGAACACTTCCGTGGCCGGACAAACGTCGCGCGAGTTGTCCCTCCTTCGAGAAGAACAGCAGCGGCGGAAAAACCGCTGATCAGAACGTCATGCTGGCTCCGGCGCGCAAGGCTCGGGGCATGCCAGGACGCAGGCCGTAAGGACGACGGGCCACGACGTACACGTCGTTGAACACATTGGTCACCCCAGCGAACCACTCCACGTGATCCGAGGACTTCCAACGCACCGCAGCGTCTAGGATGGCCATCGCGTCGGTGCTTTCTGAGGGGTCCAAGTCACCTTGTCCCGCCGTCGTACGCATGGCCGACATCCCGCGAAGGTTGAGGTTGTAGCTCCACCGCGGGGCTTCCCAGCTCGCCGCCACACTGAACTGATGGGGCGCCAAATACGGCAACGCGTCCCCTTCATCCACCACACCCCATGGTTCAAAGTCGCTTTCAAACGCTTCCGTGAACACGGCCTGGGTGTAGGTGTAGCTGACCCGCACAGGGAAATGGTGTTGGTCGTCGGCAAAGAAGGCCGAGGCGCCCGTCAATTCCAACACGTCCCCCACGGCCTCGACTTCCACCCCCTGGGCGCGAGAAGCCCCTCCGTTGAAGAGGTCCCCTGAACCGTCGCCTCCACTGGCCGTCAAATTGGCGCCGAGCAAGTTTTGGTGTTCGCTGTGGAACAAGGTGACTTGACTACTCAACATGCGAGAACTCCAGCGCGTTCCCACTTCGAGGTGGTTGCTGAACTCTGGCTCCGTGTCCGGAGAAGACCCCGGAGGCACAAACCCACGGTGCACCCCTGCAAACGCCGTCCACAGGTTGGGCACGAGGTCCACGTGAACCCCCAATCCGGGCAACCACACGTCCAGGTTGTTGGTCCGTTGGGTGCCTTCACCCAGCCGCTCCAAATCCTCTCCAAAGTCCTGTCTCGACAGCGCCATGCGTTCGTGACGCACGCCCGGGGTGAAGGCCCAAGCGCCCACGTGAAACGCCGCACGCATGTACCCAGCAAGCGCACGTGCCGACTCGATGCGGTTGCCCGCTGTGCCGGAGTCGCCCGCCGCCACGAGGGCCATTTGGCCGTCCACCATGGCGTAGCGATCGCGCCACTGGAAGCGGTCCATGAAGTCTTCGTGGGCGCGCAGGCCGTACGTCAAGCGGTGCTGTTGGTCTCCACCAAACGTCCAACGGCCCCGATGCTGGACGCCACGGGCGCCGTACTGCCGGTTGTTGGCCTTGACGTCCAGTCCAACTCCAGAGGGTGTCGATGCGCCCTGAAGCCAACCCAGCGCCTCGGTCATGGACGGGTCGGTCAAGATGTCGCCAAGGGGCAGTTTGGCCCCCGTCGAATCCACCACGCGGTCCAACTTGTACCAGTTGCGCCCAAACCACGTTTGGTACCCCTCGGTGGTCATGGACCAACGGGTCGTGGGGTTGAATTCATGGCCCACAACGACATGGGCATGGTCGGTGATCATGAGGTCCTTGGCAGAAGCCGCGTAGCGACGGAAGGGGTTGGATGCAAAGTCCTGTTCCGCCAAGCCGAGGTACGTTTCCCGTGAAGATTCGCCGGACTGTGCCCCCTTCATTCGCACGGTGTGCTTGCCGGAAGTGGAGGTCCATTCGAGTTTGGCCACGACGTCGGTTTTCTCAAATCCCGTGTCTTCTCCCGTGTCCAGGGATTTGAACCCGTCGCTGCCCAATTGCATGAATTCAAGGCTGTATCCCCATTGTCCGTCCCGTCCACCCACCAAGGCGTGCATCTGTTGGTTGCGGAAGCTTCCCGTTTCCAGGCGAACGCGGCCTGCCACTTCGGCTTCAGGAATGGCGGACGACACGAGGTTCAGAGCGCCACCTGCGGTTTGGGGCCCAAAGGCGATTTGGCTGCCTCCCTTGCGAACCTCCACCCCTTCCATGCGGGCCATGGTGGGGAAGTAGTAGGCGGAAGGCGCGGCGTATGGAGCCGGGGCCATCAACACCCCGTCCTCCATCAAGGTGATGCGCGAGGAACGTTCCGTGCCGGAGCCACGCATCCCGATGTTGGGACGAAGGCCAAACCCATCCTCTGCCACGAGGTTGACCCCTGCCAACGCATGGAGCGTGCGAATGGGATCGGCGTAGGACATCTGCCGCAACGTCTTGGACGACAACCGCTGCATGGACCCAGGAATTTCACTGGCATCGGAGGCTCCCCCCGCCAGCGCGATTCCCCCCACCTCAGCTTCGGGAAGGGCGTGCCACATTTGGGTCATGACGTCCAAGCTGTCCTTGGACATCGCCTGCTCCACCCTGCCGTCAAACGCGTCTTGAGTGTAGCCCACAGCACACAACGTCAGCACCCATGACCAAATCGTCACTTGTGGAAACAAAGCATGCCGGAGAGGGGCGGAAATCATGCCGCAAAAGTCCATCAGGACAACCCATCTTCACATCCCCCAAACAGGGTAATCTGGAATCAGTCTAAATAAACTTTCCCACACCCAAGGGTGGGCACGCGCCTCATCAGGCCACCCTCACAACGGGATCACCACCTCGTTGGTCACCCCAAAGATGCCAAAGCCTTCCGGGATGTTGCCCTGGATGCTGGCAGGCTCCGCAAAGGGGTTGCCCAACGCGGAATAGTAGGCTTCTACGCTGTTGAAGTGGTTGGCCAACGACGCCGTCGGACGCTCCACGCGAAGTCGGTACGAACCTTCTGTCGGAAACTCGCTGTCTCCGGCCCACGCCTCAAGCACAAGGTTGGCCATCGACACATTGTCTTCTCCGTTGTCTGTGGCAAGCAAACAACTGCACCCGGAATTGAACTCCATCCGCGGATCGGGGAACGCCGGATCCGCCACGTTGAACCATCCGGGGTCTGGCTCGCCGGGCTCGCCTGATTCTTCAGGTTTGAATTCAACAAAGACCATGTAATCGTCCCGAACACCTGGACGGTTGTCCAAATCGACCGTGAGCCTGTGGATGTAGTATTCAAACCCCCAGCCCTCGTCCACCGTGTCTGCATACGCCTCGAAGAGATGCTCCACCACAGGGGCTTCAGGCACGTCCTCCGTGACCACCATGGGCGCGAACGTGGGGGAAGCATCGACCACCAACGCGATGGCTCCTGGGAGCAGTTCGAGCGGTTGGTCGAGGGCGATTTTCATCAAGGACCCCGCCGACCATGGGCTCCACGGATCGGGATCTGCCCAGTGTGTGGAATCGCCTTGGGCCAACATCGTGCTTCCTTGCATCAACGCCACAGTGGCGTGTTTCAAAGGGACGCTTCCCGTGCTGTCCGTGATGCCTGCCGATTGATAGACCGTAGCGTACAGCACAGAGTCTCCTGGAGAGACAAACATGTTGACCGCGAGGCGCGGCTCATGTTCAGGAAATTCAATCTCGCTGACCACCCCGTTTTGGAGTTTCTCGCAGGACGAGAGCATGCCCAAGCTCACCGCCAAGGCCACGAAAGCGCTCCTAGAACGAGGCCGGGAAATCAGAAGTGGAAGCGCCATGCGATGGAGGGAATGATGGGGAACAAACCGTATTCACGGATGATGCGGGTCCCGTCTGCCTCGGTGTCGGCCAAGGCAAAGAAGGGATTCAAATTGTTGTAGGCGTTGTACGCACTGAGGATGAGGGCACGGTTGCCGTTCGAGTCAGGTTTCACACGGGTGAGGCTTACGTCCAGCCGATGGTAAGGACTCATGCGGTAGGCGTTTCGGTCGCTGGGCACCTGCCACGACGACACGGTAGGGTATTCCCCAAAGGCCAATCCATTGAAGACCGACTCGGTCAGGGTCACCGCCCGTCCCGTGCCGTACACCCAAGCCAACGACCCCGACCACGTGTCGTTGAATTCCTGGGTCAACACGAAGCTCACGTCGTGCCTGCGGTCGTAGGTGAAGGGGAACCACTCGCCGCTGTTGAGGTCGTCAAACTGGCGGTTGCTCCAGCTCAAGGTGTATCCGATCCATCCGGACGTGCGGCCGCGCTTCTTTTGAATCAGCGCCTCCACCCCGTAGCTGTTCCCAATGCCTTGGGTCACTTGGCTCTCCCAATTGCCCTCCAAATCGCCGAGAAAGCCTCCTCCTTCCTTGTAGCTCAACAACCCGTCCATCTCCTTGTAGTACCCCTCAAGACTGACCTCCAACGCGCCATCCAACATCGACGTGGCGAGACCCGCCGCCACTTGCCAGCTCTGTTGGGGACGCACGTTGGCCGTCGAAGGAAGCCACAGGTCGGTGGGCAAGCTCAAGCCCTCGTTGGTCAGCAAATTCACATACTGCACCATCTCCGCGTAGCTCGCTTTGAAGGCCCACCCGGGCAGAAACTTCCAGTTCAATGCCAATCTGGGCTGCACGCTGAAATACGCGGTGTCTTGCACGTCGAGCATGGATCCGTGGAACCCCACGTTCGCCTTCACGTTCTCCGCCAAATCCACCTCGTCTTCGAGGTAGATGTACTGCTCGACACTGACGATGTCCCCCTGGCCAATGAGGGTGTCCAAGGGGTTTTCTTGGCCAAAGTCCAGCTCAAACTGCAACGCCCCAGGCGAGAAGCGGTGCTGCGTTCGGTTCCCCCCAAAGCGGATGAAATGACGGGCATTGGGCGCAAAATCCACGTCGATTTTCGCAGCGTAGTCCTCGATGCCGGACCGGTACAAGGATGCAAACCGCGTGGTGGTGGTGTCGGTGGATGAAATCGATTGGTCTAGGAAGTCCACGCCCGTGTTGAAGTTGTAGACGCTGTGCGTCAAAGACACGTTGGAGAACATGCGAGGTCCCAATTCGTGGTTCCAGCGAAGGGCTTGGATTTGGTTTTTCCAATCGAGGCCGAGCGACACGTCCGACCGCTCTTGGGTGCCTTCGAAGGTGGACGAGTTGGACGTCGTCACCCCAAAATCGTCGAACCCAGAAAAGGCACTCACGTAGACGCGGTCACGGGGCGAGACCCTCCAGTTCAGTTTGCCATTCAGGTCGTAGAAATAATACGCCGGGTCGACGGCCGTTTCCGGATCTTCGGACGTGGCCGCTGCAATGATGGGGTTCAGCAACAGGTCGAGGTAGGTCCGTCGTGCACTCACCATGAAGCTCGCCTTGTCCTTCACAATCGGCCCTTCAAGGGTCAGCTTGCTCGCGATGATGCTGATGTTGCCGTCCCCATGGAATTCCCGCATGTTGCCGTCCTTCATGTTGATCTCGAGGATGGAGGACAATCGGCCGCCAAACCTCGCAGGGAATCCACCCTTGGTGATGCTCATGCTCTTGACCGCATCCGCGTTGAACACGCTGAAGAACCCAAACAAGTGGTTGACGCTGTACAGCGGCACGCCGTCGAGCAGCATGAGGTTTTGGTCAGGGGAGCCGCCGCGAACGTAGAGGCCACTTGTGCCTTCTCCCCCACTCTGGACGCCTGGCAACAGCTGCAGCGACTTGAGCAGATCGACTTCGCCACCGATGGCAGGGAGGGATTTGATCTGGTCGATCGGGATCTCCATTTTGGACATCTGCACCTGCTCCTCGATGCGGTTTTCTCGTTCACCCGACACCACCGCTGCCTCCAAGGTCAGGCCCGAGACCAAACCCGGGTTGAGCTTCACATCGGATTGGGTGAGGTCCACCTCGAACCTCTGAGGGGCGTAGCCTAGAAAGCTGACACGGACTTCGTAGACCCCAGCAGGCAGTGTAAGCGTGTAGAATCCGTAGACGTTGGACGCCACGCCCTGCGACACCGATTCAGCCCACACGGTGGCGCCAATGAGTGTTTCGCCCGTGGCTTCATCGGCGATGTAGCCGCTGAGGGTGTGTCGGGTTTGGGCGCTCAATGGCGAGGAGAAGCCCCAACAGCCCAACAAGACGATCCACACAAGGAGTACAGAAGAACCATGCATCCCTTGACGGACGCCTGAAGGGCCACCAACGTTGCGTGTGTCCAACCTCAAAACTCCAAGGTGAACGAGAACCACGGCACCGGAAATCCATCGCCTCCAGCGAAGACCCCTGCCA
>WTJL01000196.1:0-2810 GCA_011524845.1 Flavobacteriales bacterium
GTGCGAACAATCGTCAAGGTGCCTGCGCAGTCGCCGGCGATCTCTTCACTTGTCACTGCGATGCTCACCTCGCCACAGTTGTCGGTGGCTGAAGCATCGTCAAACACCAGCTCGTCGGTGCACTCGGCCGTGTAATCGGCAGGGATGCTCAACTCAGGAGCCGTTGTGTCTTGAACGGTAATCGTTTGTGTTGCCACATTGCTGTTTCCAGCATCGTCGGTGGCTGTGAACGTGCGAACGATGGTGTAGTTGCCAGCCGCATCACCTGCAATGGTTTCAGCGCTGACCTCCATCTCCACTCCGTCGCAGTTGTCCACCGCAGTCGCCATGTCCATGGCCAAATCGTCAGAACACTCTGCTGTGTAGTCGCCGGGCACGAACGTGAACTCGGGCGCCGTGGTGTCCTGAACCGTGATGGTTTGGGTCACAGAAGCGCTGTTGCCGGCATCGTCCGTCGCGGTGAACGTGCGCAGCAAGGTGTAATTGCCCGTGGCATCTCCTTCCACCGTTTCCGTGGTCAATTCAATCGACGCGCCGTTGCAGTTGTCCGCCGCAGTGGCCTCCTCAAGCACCAATTCATCGGAGCATTCCACCGTGTAATCGGCAGGAACGAACGTGAATTCTGGCGCCGTCGTGTCCTGAACCGTGATGGTCTGCGTCGCAGACGTGCTGTTTCCACAATCGTCGCTGGCCGTGAACGTGCGAACGATGATGTAGTTGCCCGTGGCGTTTCCTGCGATGGTTTCGTCGGCCACCTCGAGGGTCACCAAACCACAATTGTCCGTGGCCGTGGCGTCTGCAAGCACAATGTCTCCAGAGCACTCTACCGTGTAGTCTTCAGGCACGCTTGTGAGTTCTGGCGCCGTCGTGTCCTCCACAACGATGGTGTATGCGTAGTCCGCAGAACCACCGGCACAGTTCTCCACACTGACCGTGCGAAGAATGCTGTAGTTGCCTGTGCACTCCCCTTCTGTGATTTGGTCTGACACCAAAGAGACTTGCACGTCGCCGTCACATCCGAAGGAGGAGGCGTCCGCGTTGCTGTAGCTCAAGACAAATTCGTCCGCACTTGGCAAACCAGGAACATCGTCGCAAGACGCGACGGCGTCTGCAGGACCTTGCTCAATGGTGGGACAAGCAAAGGCGCCAAGAGGCTGCTGCTGGAACGTCATGTCAGGGCGAACGTCGTTCACCTGATCTCCCTCAGGGAAGATTTGGACGCGGAACGATCCAGAGATTTGGCCGTCGGTGGTGAGCTGTGCGACCAACACACGCTGGTCGTCGCCTGACACACCGTTGGCACCTCCTGGAGGCATCAAGAACCACCCACTGCCGATGTTGTCGTCGACGGTGATGCTGTTGCCAGCTTCAAAGGAATCGATCCATGCACCAGGAATGAGCTGCGCTTCTCCACCGTCCAAATCGTCGCTGGAAGTGGCGCCAATGGTCACCCATGAATCGTAGGCCGCGTCGGGAGCCACCACCATCATGGCGGGACTGATGTTGGTGCCAAGGCACCCGCCAAACACGTTTTGGTAGAACGATGTGGTGGTGTGCAATGCGAGTGGGAATTCGTCAGATCCCGTCACTGCTGTCAACACATCGTCAGTGTTGGGCGTGTTCACATACACGCGGTATGTGCTCATGCCTGCGAGGTCACCTGAGGTGTGGGTTTGGACCAAATCAATGCTCACGCTGTAGCCCGCCTCGGTCGACGTAAAGACGTCGTAACCGCAACAGTAGTCGCAAGAACCATCGTCCACGGCTGCTACTGGGTCGTAGTTGCACGCTTGGGCATCGGTGCATCCAGCTTCTTCAATGTCGCAGATGTCGTTGTCGTTGACGTCAAAACAGACACCGTCACAATCGTATCCTGTCTCAGCGTAATCGCAGGAATCGTCGTCGTAGGCCGCATCGCCGTCGTAGTTGCAAGCCTCTTCGTCGGTGCAACCGCACGCGTTTTGTCCACAAGAACAGAACTCACATGAGTCGTCCAGCACGTTGGCCTCGTCGTCGTAATTGCAAGCCGCTTCATCGGTGCAACCGGGGTTGACCAGCGTGATGTTGTACTGCTCCTCAAGGGTCAAAGTGTTTCCACAAGCGTCAGAAACGATGTACTCTCGCAACACCACTTCCAAGGCAGCCGATGAAGACAACACCACATCGCTCACCACGAAGGTTGGAGCATCGTCGCAATCGTCGGACACCTCAAGGCTGGGCGCAGGAAGGGTCTCGCCCTCCAGACCGTTGATCGCGATGGGACAAGAAGCCGCGTCTTCGCAACCGTTCCATCCCGACACCACCACAGGGGCTGTGTCGTCCACAATGTCCACTTTCTGAGTCGTGGTGGAAGCATTGCCGCACGCGTCGACGGCCGTGAAGGTCCGCTCAATGCTGTACGTCTGTGGGCAATCTCCTTCGATCACGACTTCCGTCACGCTCACCTCCACTCCACTGCAGTTGTCTGTGGCCGCTGGCATGTCCGTAGGCAAGTCTGCCGTGCAGCTCAACACCACGTCGCTCAACGTTTCAAGCACAGGAGCTTGGTTGTCCACCACCGTGATGGTTTGTTGTCCTGTGGCCACGTTCAAGCAAGGGTCCATGGCGTTGAAGGTGCGCACAAGGGTGTAGCTTCCAGGACAGTCTCCAGGCACAACCTCCTCCACGACCTCAATGGTCACGTCTCCACAATCGTCCGTCCCAAAGGCTTCGCCCAAATCTGCGGACTCCATGTCCTCACAGAGGACGGTCATGTCCTCAGGCACGAACACCACTGGCGGAACCGTGTCCACCACCACAATGATTTGCTC
>WTJL01000196.1:2910-5424 GCA_011524845.1 Flavobacteriales bacterium
GTGAAAATCGGCTTCAACGAGTTGCCGTCGCAATCGAAATTGGCAGCGGCATAGTTGCACTGGCCAGCATCGGTGGCTGCAGGATCGAAGTTGCAGGCCATCATGTCTTGACACCCGACAATCTCGAAGGGATCGCACACCCCGTCGCCGTCCTCGTCCATCAAGCAATTGCCGTTACAATCGTATCCAAACTCGGGGAATTCACAAGAATCGTCCGCGTACAGCGCAGTCTCGTCGTAGTTGCACGCCGTGGCTTGAAGACAGCCGGCACAAGATTCGAATTCACAAGATCCGTCGTCGTTGGTCGCTTCTGCATTGAAGTTGCACGCCTCAGGGTCTGTACAGCCGCCCACTGGCTCTTGGCACGAACCGTCGTCGTCGGTGGCCAGTGGGTTGTAGTTCAGGGCTGTGGCAGAAGTGCATCCTGCAATCTCGTCGCCGTCGCACACGTCATCTCCATCGGCATCCTCCAAGCAATTGCCTTCACAGTCTCTTCCTTCCTCTGGGAAGACACATGTGCCGTCGTTCACTTGAGCTTCTGGATCGTAGTTGCACGCCTCCAACACCGTGCAGCCCGTCGCCAGACACGACACGAAGTCGCATGACCCGTCGTCCTGGTTGGCGTTCTCGTTGAAGTTGCATGCCTGTGGGCTCGTGCAACCCAAAATGGGGTTGCAGCTTCCGTCGTCCACCGTGGCTGTTGCATCGTAGTTGTCCGCAAACTCGTTGGTGCATCCTGCGCAGCTCGTGTACTCGCAAGAGCCGTCGTTCACTTCTGCAGCAGGGTCATAGTTGCAGGCATTGGCCAAGGTGCAACCCGGGACCAAGCAACTCAAGAAGTCACATGAACCGTCGTTGACCGTGGCAGCAGGGTTATAGTTGCATGCAGCTGAGTCGGTGCAACCGAGCACGAGGCAAGATGTGAAATCACAAGAGCCATCGTCGATGGTTGCAGAGGGATCGTAGTTGCAGGCAATCTCAATCGTGCAACCAGACACATCTGTCTGAGCCACAGCAACTTGAGTCAAAACCACGAACAGAGCGGAGAGGAAAAATCGCATATCGAGTCTTTTATGGAACATTGAAAGATAAGGACGAATCGCGACTTTTCATCGACAAACACGCATTTTCATCTTTTCAATGGTCGATAAACTCCAACGAACATTCCCGAAAAAGGTTGCAACATAACCTCTAAATCGGACCTCTTGACTCTGGAAACAAACTTGCACGATCAGGCAAAAAAAAGAGGACCTCGGGTCCTCTTTTTCATGCAATGACCTGACAATCAATACTCGTCATCGAAGTCGGCCCAGCCTTTTGAGCCGCCACCACCACGGGTCTTCTTCATCTTGGTCTGACGTGGTCCATCCGAATATTTGTCCGGCTTCTGACGTTGCACTTTTTTCTTTTTGTTGCTCGGCTTCTTGTCCGCCCCAAAGCTTCCTCCTCCTGGCGAACCACCGGGTCGAGGTCCTCCAGCCGAAGGCCTCGAGCCACTGGGAGCCTGTGCTCCCCTCCCCCCGCCATCACGGGCCGGACCTCCACTTGGCCGCGGACGACTTCCTCGCTCCTCAGCCTCCTTCACGACCATTCGAAAGCCCATGAATTCTTTGCCATTCATTTCTGCAATGGCCTGTTCTCCTCCTTCGCGAGACTCCATCTCCACAAACCCAAAGCACTTGCTTTGACCTGTGTCCCGGTCCATCACGATTTTGGCACTTCGGACAGGCCCCATGGCCCCAAACCATTCCAACAAATCCGATTCAACCGCGTCGCGGTTGAGCTTGGCTACAAAGAGTTTCATGTTGTGTTTAAAAGCAAGAGAACGGCTGCAAACTACGCGAAAAGGCGAAGTTCACAGCCGCTCCATGCATCATTTGTGCATCAGCAGTTGTTGCCGAATGCAGCGAGAATTTGCAAGATGTCGTTCACGTTGGTCGCACCGTCCCCGTTGAGGTCGGCATCGCAATCGGCCGTGCAACCGAAGTCCGCCAACAACGCAAGAATGTCCGCCACCGTGATTTGACCGTCGTTGTTCAGGTCTTCAGGGCATGCTGGGGCGTACGTGCAAGAACCGTCGTCCACAATCGCTGCAGGATCGTAGTTGTCCGCTTCTGGATCCGTGCAACCGCTGCACGTGCTGTTGTCGCCTCCGCACACGCCGCAAGCGTCCGCCATCAAACATGAACCATCGTCAATGGTCGCTCCGGCATCGTAGTTGCACGCCATGGGGTCGGTGCAACCTGCACAGCTCGTGAACTCACATGAGCCGTCGTCTTCTGTGCTCTCTGGGTTGTAGTTGCACGCCGTAGGATCGGTGCAGCCAGAGCACGTAGAGAACTCACATGAGCCGTCGTCCACGTTGGCCAATGGATCAAAGTTGCAGGCCGTCGGATCAGTGCAACCAGGAATGTCAATGTTGTCAGACGTGCACAAGCCGTTCAAAGTGAGGGTCAAATCGTAGTCTGCCCCGGCACTCGTGCCGTAACCATTCACAATGGTGAACGACCACAA
>WTJL01000196.1:5524-6809 GCA_011524845.1 Flavobacteriales bacterium
GAAGCCGCTGTCGTGACAGCCGTTCCGGCAGCATTGCCCACCAAACCGGTCTCCACAATGTTGACGGGGTAATCGCAGGTTGGGCATCCTTCCACGGGATCAGGAAGCTCACACAAGCCATCGTCGAGGGTGGCCGTGGGATCGTAGTTGCATGCCTCAGGGTCGGTGCAACCGTAGCAAGAGAAGTCGCACGATCCGTCGTCGGTCGTGGCCGCTTCGTCGTAGTTGCATGCTGTGGCATCGGTGCAACCGAAGCCTGAGCCCAAGCACAATTCAGTCGACTCCGAAGTGGCGAATTCACCACCCGCGGCCAACTCGACCCCACCTGAACTCACCGAGTAAGCTCCAATGCCGTAGGCGCAGCAAATGCCATCGCCAAAGCTGTCGTTGATGGTGAAGGTGTAGCAACCGGCATCGATGCACACTTGCTCCACGTATTCAGTGCCCGTGGCCGCGTAAGGGCCACCAGATGCCACCACAGTGCCGGCGGCGTCCGTCACGGTCCAAGTGGTTTCCCCGGGGTAGTTGTCCGTCAAGATGGTGACGGTCAAATCTTCCCCACCCAAGATGCACGAACCATCGTCAATGGTGGCAGTCTCGTCGTAGTTGCACGCTGTGGGATCGGTGCATCCTGAGCACGTCGAGTTGTCGCCACCGCACACACCGCAGTCGTCGTTGGACAAGCACGATCCGTCATCCTGTGTGGCGGTCGGGTCGTAGTTGCATGCCGCGGGATCGGTGCAGCCGTTGCAATCAAAGTTGCACGTTCCGTCGTCCAAAGTGGCTTCAGCGTCGTAGTTGCAAGCCGTAGGATCAGTGCAGCCCAAACCGCAGGAATCCACCCCGATTTGCACAATGTCAGATCCTTGCGTCGCGCCGTCTCCTTGCTGAGCCGTGTCCAAATCACCTGTGGCCAACACGTTTCCTGCATCGTCCGTCAAGGTGTAGGTTGCTCCGTTCCAACCGTCGCCGTAGCTGTCGGTCATGTTCAACGTGTAACAGCCATTGGGAATGCACTCGGTTGACGTGCCTGCCCCTCCTGAGGCATACACGGTGCCGTTGAGGTCGAGTGACCAACCAATTTCGCTGTCCCAACTGCCGCCGCCGACGGTCACGGTCACGCCGCTGCCCGTGGTGTTCATGAAGAAATCGCTCGAGGCCGAGTCGTTTGCTCCGTTTTCATCGGTCCCACCGTTGGGGTTGGACACTGTGAAGGAGAAGGTGTGGTTGCCATCGGCTGGAGCGATGTCCATCAAAGTCACGTCTTCGCTTTCCGCGTAGGCCA
>WTJL01000177.1:0-4818 GCA_011524845.1 Flavobacteriales bacterium
TGGGCTACCGAGTCCGACGCCTGAAGCGCGTGCGCATCATGAACGTCGAACTCGGAGATTTGCCCGTGGGCACCTACCGTCCCTTGGACGATTTGGAGATGCGCAAGCTGCGAGAACTCACCCAGGGTGCCAAGTCTTGACCCCTCCGTTGAGAAGGGGGCACTGAAGCTTTAGGCTTCGCTTTTGGCAGGCAGCACGCGGCTGGCGAGGAGCGCCACCACGAGGCCGATGCCCAGACCTTTGAGAAGGTCAATGAAGACGATGGCCAAAATGGTCACCACAAAGGGAATGAACACCGCCATGCCGCTGTCAAACATCTTCTTGAAGTTGGCCGGCTTGGCGAGTTTGTAACCCACCACAAACAGCACGGCAGCAAGGCTGCCAAGAGGGATGTAGGTCAAGAGGGTGGGCGCCAGCAGGAAGAACACCATGAGCCATGCGCCGTGGAGAATGGCGCTCATTTTGGTGGCGTTGCCGGTCTGGATGTTGGCAGAGGAACGCACAATCACCTGGGTGATGGGCAGACCTCCAATCAAGCCGCTGACCGTGTTTCCGACCCCTTGGGCCAACAATTCACGGTTGGTGGGCGTCACGCGCTTTTGGGGGTCCAATTTGTCCGTGGCTTCCACGCACAGCAACGTTTCCAAGCTTGCCACCACGGCAATGGTCGCGCCCAAGATCCAAATGGCGCTGTCGCCGATGGCTGAAAAGTCAGGGAAGGTGAGGAGGGATCCCCAAGCCGTGGGGTCGATGCCATTGGCGGCATGGCCCGTGGGGACGTCGACCAATTGCTTGGCCGTCAGTGCCCCGGCACCGCTTTTTGTCAAAAGGTTGACCACCACACCCGCCACCACGGCCACCAGAGAGCCAGAGAGGACTTTGGTGAAGCTTTGGGCTTTCATGAAGGACGTTTCCCACAGCAACAGGATGGCGAGACACACGGCCGTGACCGTCATCGCTGTCGGTGCGGCGTAAGCCAGGTTGTCGCCCAACAGCAACAACACGTCAAACACCTTGTCGGCCTTGGTCGTTCCTTCGGCGCCTGCGTATCCCAGCCCGTGCGGGATTTGCTTGATGAAAATGATGATGCCGATGGCGGCGAGCATCCCTTGGATGACACTTGCAGGGAAGTACTTGCCGATGATGCCGGCGCGCGCGATGCCGAGCACGAGCTGCGCAAGGCCTCCAATGACGACCGCCAACAAAAAGGCTTCAAAACCCACTTCTTGGATGCCGTCGTAGACAATCACGGCCAAGCCTGCTGCTGGACCTGAGACGCCTACGTGGCTGCCTGAGATGGGGGCGACGATGATGCCGCCAATGATGCCGGCAATCAGGCCGGCAATGGGTGCTGCTCCAGAAGCCAAGGCGATGCCGAGGCAAAGGGGAAGAGCAACAAGAAATACAACAATGGAGGAGGGCAAATCACGCCCGATATGCTGAAACATGAGGAATGGATTGAGAACGTCAGAAAAACACACGGTGGCCAGACGCGTGGTGACGCGCCGTGCGGCCGATCAAACCATGTGTTGGTCTGGCGGGTCCAGCAACCGCGAGGCGTCGAGGCGCTCGTGGAGCTGCACGTTGACAAGATGCGCCACGTGCCAATCCACAGCGGGCATAGATCCCGCTGCATGTTGTTCAAAGGTGGTTTCGTCCCACTCCAAGGAGAGTTCTTCTCCCTCGGTTTCTTGTTCGCTGTGCTCCATTTCAGTGAGGCACAACACATCCTCAGATCCTTCCAACATCCAGGGCACCACGAGCGTGCTCATCCAAAGGAAGAGCGCCAGGGAGGCACCGGCTGTTCGAAAGATGCGGGACGACATGTTGGCGAATCAGGGCTTGGTCAAGAATTCCACCTCGCCCTTGGCCACGTTGTACACGCCGCCGGCAATGACAATGGTGCCGTCTTTCTCGAGACCCGCCAAAATGTCGCTTTGGGCCCGAAGCGCGTTGCACGCGACGTGGACGTTTTCCGCCACACAGGCATTCAAGTTGTCTGGTGTGGCGTCAGAGCCCACCTTGGCTTGCACGGTGTCGACGGCGGGCTTGATTTTGGCCAAAAGACCGGTGATGTTCCCGTCTTCCACACCGCCCCAAGCAGCGCCTACAGCGCCACAGGATGTGTGGCCCAAAATCAAAATCACTTTTGTTCCTGCGTATTTGCAGGCGTACTCCAACGAACCCAACACATCAGGGTTCACCACGTTGCCCGCCACACGAGCGACGAAAAGGTCGCCGATTTGGGCATCAAAAATCTGTTCGATCGGCGCGCGGCTGTCGATGCAGCCCAACACGGCAGCGTAGGGGAACTGGCCTCCAGCGGCACCGTCCAACATGTCAGCTCGGCTGCGTTCACGTGGAGATTCGGATTTGAAACGATCGTGCCCTTCGACAAGCCAGTTGAAGGCTTCTTGGGCAGTCAAGGTGGTTTGAATGTCTTTGGTCACCGCACCGGTCAAATCAGAAAACGTAGTCATGAGGGAGAGTTTGATTTTGGCGGCAAGATACACAGCGCCCTGCCCTGAGGAGGGGCGCTTTTTTCACAATTCACCTGAAGAAGTCCCTAAAAATGTACATTTCAGCCATGACGAAGAACGACATCTTCGACGCGCTGGAGTCGCACCTCCAAGAGGCTGTCAGTGAGGCGAAGGGCCATTTGGCTTCCTTGCAAGAAGCCCTGACGTCAGAGGCCAAAAGCACGGCCGGCGACAAGCACGAGACGGGGCGGGCCATGATTCATCAGGAGATGCGCCAAGTGAACGACACGTTGCAGCGCAGTCAATCGGCCCTTCAGGAGTGGACAAGGATGAAACAGGTGCAGACGGCACCCGTTCGGGTCGCTTCCGGGGTGTTGGTCGAGACCACCGGGCCTTGGGTTCTGGTGGGGTTGCCGTTGGGGAAACTCTCCCTCGACGGCGGTCTCGTGCTGGGGGTCAGCCCAGAGGCGCCTCTGGCACAGGCATGGCATGGCGCCAAGGTGGGAGACGAGGTTCGCCTCGGTTCAAGCACGCTTCAGATTGTGGCCCTTCACTGAGGGGTGTTCACCTTGCAGTTCACGACCACGTTCACGTCGGTCTGAGCGACGGATCCTTCGGGGGTGAATTGCACCACACAAGATTGACCTGGCTCCAAGGCCATGCCGTTGTCCGACCAATGTCCTGGCACGTCGGCGGTCAATTGAACCATGGGCACGTACACGTCCGTCGTGAGTTCATGGCCATCCTCCACAGGTGTGCACCGCACAGAAGGGGCGGGGAGCTTGGCATCGACGGGAGCGCACCACAGCGCGGAGGACGACACATGAGGCTTTTCAGTAGAGTTCGACCAGGTCCAGCTGAGGTAGGTCTCGTAGGGAGCCTTGCGCCAAAGCGCCATGTCGCCAAGGTTGACAGTTCTTGACCCTCTTTCTTCGAGTTTTGCAGGAACGCTGGCTTGGTGCACGATGCGTCCCTGAAAATCCTTGACGGCCACCTCAAGAGCACCATCGGCCTGGTCGGGCAAGTCGTTGAACAGCTGGAAGCACAGGGAGTCCTCCCGATGCCGAACCCACAACGCGGTGCGCGGTGCATTGGCCCGTCGGGCGGCGTAATGGCCAAGCTTCCAACGCCCTGCGTGATCCACAGTGGACCAAGACACAGCGGGCCAAACGTCGTTGAGCGACCAATACAGCGATCCTGCATAGCGTCCATCGCTTGTGCGGTGACGCTCGAGGGCTTGACGCAAACCTTCGGCTTGGGTCCATTGGCTCTTGAAGATCCAGTCGTCCAAGTCGTCCGCGGCTGGCGGACCGGTGGTTTTGGACATGAAGTGCTGCATCATGTCCCATCCGTCGAAGCCAGGCTCCAACCAATCCATTCGGCTACGTTGCCTAAACTGAAGCGCATCGTCCGTGAAGGCATGGATGCCCGCCTCTCTGAGGGTGTGTGGATCGGGCAAGCTTTGCAATCCATATTCGCTCGCAAAGCGTCCGGTGTGTCGGCTGTAGTAACTGAAGTCTTCCAGTCCAAACCAGACGTTCCAGGCGTGCTCGTCGCCGCTTTGGGCATCGAGGGTGGGAGAGGTAGGAAGGTAGGGGGCCGTGGATTCTTGGGACACGACCTCGGGCAAGACGTCGTAAAAGATTCGGTGGTAAGCTTCGGCAAGTCGCACACTGTCTGCCCCATGCAGGTTGTACATGTCTTGCCAGCCCCACGACTCCCAAGCCCGCTCGATTTCGTTGTTGCCGCACCACAGCGCCAGGGCAGGGTGATGCGACAACCGTCGCACCTGTTCCTTCGCTTCGCGCCGAACGTTGTCAAGGAATCCTTCGTCGTCTGGCACCATCACGCAGGCAAACATGAAATCTTGCCACACCAACAGTCCCGCTGAATCGCACGCCGCGTAAAACGAGGTCGGTGGATACACGCCACCGCCCCAGACGCGCACCATGTTCATGTTGGCGTCCCTGGATTGGCGCACGAGGGTGTGCCACCGCCCAGCATCCCTGGTCGAATGAAAGTCCGGTGGCACGACGTTGGCCCCACGCGCTTGAACTGGAACGCCGTTGACTTCCAGCTGAAACGAGGTGCCCCAACGGTCTTTTTGTTCGACCCATTCGAGGGTGCGCATCCCCAACACATGACGGTGTTCGATGCCTGTGCCTTGGTGTCGCCACGTCCATTCGTACAGAGGTTGATCGCCCATGTCGCCAGGCCACCACATGTCCGGTTCATTGAGGTGCACCTCGTCGCCCACCCAGGTGACGGGCACGTGATCTCCTTGGTGGGTCACTTGCAGGCTCCAGCCTTCCTTGCGTTGAATGGTCACACGTGCCAG
>WTJL01000177.1:4918-9260 GCA_011524845.1 Flavobacteriales bacterium
GATGCGTACGTGTCGAGGCCTTCAAGGTGGAGAACAGCGCTGTCTCCCAAATCTTGGCACAACGGGCCGTCGACATGGGTGCTCAACACCCAAGGCAAGGTTTCGACCCACTGCACGTCCCGTTCATGGGTGCCCATGAACGGATTCGGACAGAGGTTGGCTTCGACGAGGGCTTCCATGGCGTAGCCAGGAAGGGACGCGTCGATGCGTTGCAAAGAGGACGAGTCCGGAGACGACCAATGCCAAATGGACTCGGAGAGGTCCACGATGTGAGGTTCCACAGTCCAACACGACGCCATCCCCACGGACACGGCGAAGGCCAGAAGGACGTGTCTCACCCGATAGGTTTAGAAGGAGAAGGGCGTTTGGCGAATGATTCGCGTCTCGAAGGGGTTCAGCACGAGAACAGGGATTTCTGCTTCATTCGTGATGATTTGCTGCTCGTAGGACGTACCCAGGATGCCCATCAAGCTCTTCTCATGGAAGTTCATGATGCTGATCAAATCCGCTTCAATGGAGGCGGCGTAACGAACGACGTCCTTCACAAACGCACCAGAGTCGTGCTCGCTGATTTTCGTGGTGTACTCGATGCCACGGTCTTCGAAGTAGTCGGACGCAAATTCCACGTTGCGGCGCAATTGGTTTTGCAAGAACTCGTCGGACTCCGCCGGAGAAATGATGTGCACCCGCCCTTTGAAGTAGGTGGCCATTTCCGCCACGATGGCCAGTTTTTGCTTGGTGTCCTGATGCAAATCGAGCGGCACCACAATGTCATCGTAGCCCGTTTCGCGAATGGGACGTGACTGGGTGATGATGAACGGCACAGAGCATTCACGCACAATTTTCAACGCGCGGCCACCTGTGATGAATTGCATCCCTTTCAGCCCATGGGTTCCCATGATCACCAAATTGGCGTCCATCTCAACCGACACGTCGTCGATGTCGTCAAAGAGGTTGCCGATGCGCACGGTGGTTTTCAATTGCCCGTCAAAACTTGCCAAGTGCTTTTCAGCGAACGCGGCCAACCGTCCTTTGGCTTCCCCAAACTCACTTTTCTTGCCCACAATGTGGACCAAGTGCAATTCGCTCTTCAGCGCTTTGCCCACAGCAATGGCGTGGTTGACAGCGTTGGTGGACACGGGGGTGAAGTCCACAGGGACGAGGATGCGGTGTTGTGACATGGGACAAAAATAGACAGAAGTCGTTCCCACAGAACACCATGTTGGGGTGGTCCTGAGTACCTTGGACACACCTGTTGAATCCCAAACTGACCCCATGAACAAGTTTGCCCGTTTCTGCGCCTCTACGGCCGCCCTTTCCTTGGCCTTCTTGGCCGTTGTTGGACCCGTTGCCGCTCAAGACGACTGCGATGGGTATCGCTACCGCTACACGGGGGCGTTTGACGGTGTGGACGTGGATTACGATGTGCCTTACGGGGAAAACATCAATGTGAATTTCATTCCTGAGGAGTTGGTGCTGGACATCTACACGCCTTCAGGAGACGCGGAAGAGGCCCGGCCCTTGGTGGTGGTGGCCCACGGTGGGTTCTTCTTGGCGGGAAGCAACGACGGCGTTGACGTGGTGCCGTTGTGCGAGGATTTGGCCCAAATGGGCTACGTCGTCGCTTCCATGAGCTACCGATTGGGGGTCAACATCCTGGGTGACCTTCCCACAGAATTTGTCAAGGCCGTGTGGCGCGGGGTGCACGACAGCCGTGCAGCGGTGCGCTACTTCCGAAAGTCCACAGAGTTTGGCAACCCCTACGCGATTGACACCAACCGCATCTACCTGGGAGGCGTGAGTGCAGGTGGGTTCATTGCCATGCACCACGCCTATGTGGATGAGCAGTCTGAGATCCCCGTCCAAATCGACGTCACAGAGGCCGGCATGGGCGGAGGGCTGGAAGGGCTCTCCGGGAACACGGGATACAGCAGCGAAGTGCACGGCGTCTTCAACATTGCTGGAGCGCTTCAGACGACGGACTTTCTCGATGCCGGCGACAACGAGCCCATTGTGAGCATCCACGGCACCGCAGACGAAACGGTTCCCTACGGAGAGGGCTTCATTTCCTACCTCGGCATCAACATCATCGACGTCGACGGCAGTTCCGTGGTGCACGCCAAGGCAGACGAGATTGGACTTGAAAACTGCTTCATCACGGTCGACGGAGCCGGACACGTTCCGCACCTCGATCCACTGAACCCGCAGTACTACGACTTGACCTTGAGCACTGTGGCCGGCAAGTTGGGCGAGTGGGCATGCGAGGACTACGTTCCCGTGTGCGGCGAGTACGACTACACCGCGGAGACGTCCGTCACTGGACCCATGCGTGGGGAAGGACCTTCCGTGTTCCCCAACCCTGCGAGTTCCTCAGCTCGGGTGTTTGCCACCTTCGACCACGACACCGATTGGTCACTCGTCAATGCCATGGGCCAAACCATCGAGCAGGGTCGCGCCATGGCCGGTTCACGCGTGGTGTGGTCGTCGCTGCCTTCAGGACTGTACGTCGTGAAGACCAACTTTGGCAGCAGCACCCTCGTGGTGGCGCACTGACGCGCAGGCCAGACGAGTAGACACAGGGCCTCTACGTCCAGGCGTCGAGGGCCGCACGGAACGTGTTGACATGGGCTTGAACGACCGTGTTCACCTGGGGAGAATATCCGCCTCCCATGGCGCACACCACCGGAATGTCTCGCTCAGCACAGCGTTCAAAGACCATGCGGTCGCGCTCCATGCATCCTTCAAGGGTCATTCCTAGCCGTCCCAGTTTGTCGGTGGCCAACACGTCGACGCCGCACTGATACAGCACCACATCTGGAAGGGAAGCGCCTTCGGGCAACAAGCGCTCGAGGTGGGTGTCCAGAAGGTGGAGGTACGTCTCGTCGTTGGTGCCGTCCGGCAAGGGGACGTCGACGTCGCTGATTTCTTTGTGCATGGGGTAATTCGACGCACCATGCATGGAGAAGGTGGTCACCCTTGGTTCGTCGTTCAACAGGACGGCACTGCCGTTGCCTTGGTGCACGTCGCAGTCGACAATCAATACGCGAGACACCTGTTGGGTATGGAGGAGGAACTTGGCCGTCAGAGCGAAGTCGTTCAAAATGCAAAAGCCTTCCGCCCGGTCGGCGTACGCGTGGTGGGTGCCTCCTGCGATGTTCATGGCGACGCCGCCTGAGACCATGGCCCGCAGGGCACATTCGAGTGTGCCTTGCATGATGATGCGCTCGCGCTCGACCATGGCGGCGGACCACGGAAATCCGCTGCGGCGCTCTTCTTGCCGGGTCCATTCACCGCGAAGGGTTCGCTGCCAATAGTCGGGGTCGTGGGCGAGAAGGATGACTTCTTCGGCCATGCGTCCGGGTTCAAAGAAATCCGAGGGGGAGGCCAAGCCTTCGTGCAGGATTTGGTCTTTCAGAAGGGCGTACTTCTCCATCGGGAAGCGGTGGCCTTCGGGCACATCCAAAACATAGCACGGGGCGTAGGCAATGTCCATTCCTGACGTAATCTTGGAGGGCGGCCGAATGTTCGGTCGCGTGCAAAGGTCGAATGCTATGCGTGGATCAGACAAACAACCCCTCCATTCTGAAGACCCTCGCCCAGGAGGTGAGGCGTCCAATGCGGGTCCCAGCGTGGTGGCGTGGTGGAAAGACACGGTGGCCTTGTTGCGTCCGCATGTCTTGGACAGGTTGCGCATCGTGGATTTGGCCGAGCCTGAACAAACCATGGAAGGCATTGAGCGAGACACGGAGTTTCGCGGATTCAACGTGTGGATCTTGGTCTTCAGCATCGTCATTGCGTCGATTGGACTGAACGTCAACTCCACGGCCGTCGTCATTGGCGCCATGTTGATTTCCCCTTTGATGGGGCCCATCATGGGGGTGGGGCTTGGCGTCGGGGTCAACAACCTTCCGCTGATCCGACGATCGGTCGGGAGTTTGGGGGTGGCCACAGGCATCGCCATCTTGTCATCTGCCTTGTACTTCTTGATCAGTCCAATCAACGAAGCGGGGAGTGAACTGCTGTCCCGAACCACGCCCACGTTCCTCGACGTGATGGTGGCGTTTTTTGGCGGACTCACCGGGATTTTGGCAGGTTCGCGCAAGGAAAAAAACAACGTCATCCCAGGGGTGGCCATTGCGACAGCGTTGATGCCGCCTCTGTGCACGGCCGGCTATGGCTTGGCGCATCTCGACGGAAGCTACTTCTTCGGTGCGCTCTACCTGTTCCTCATCAACGCCATTTTGATCGCCACCTCCACCACGTTGGTGGTGCGCTACTTGAGGTTTCCCATTGCGCAGCCCTTGGATGCGGCCAAAGAGCAGAAGTACAAGCGGTATTTCAC
>WTJL01000177.1:9360-24704 GCA_011524845.1 Flavobacteriales bacterium
CCATTGCGCAGCCCTTGGATGCGGCCAAAGAGCAGAAGTACAAGCGGTATTTCACACTGGGGCTGTTGGCCTTGGTGCTGCCTTCTGCGTTCATCCTTTACAACACCGTCAGCCAATCCGTCCAGACGTCCAAACTTCTCGGGTTTGTCTCAGAAACGGTCGTGTATCCCGGGACGGAAGTTGTGAAACAGGAAGTCGACTTCTTGGAGGGGCAACCTGTGGTCCATGTGGTGCTTCTCGGTGCCACCGTTCCCGAAGATGTGGTGCGTCAATGGGGGGAAGAGTTGGACGACGAGATGGAGGACGCCACCTTGGAGGTCGTCCAAAACGACGGACCCTCTGGGTTGGAGGACCTCCAAAGGATGGTCAACTTGTATGCAGAAGGCCAAACCGCCCTCTCCTTGAGGGATGCAGAGCTGGTGCGTTTGCGTTCTGAATTGGCGGCGTTGAAAGACCAAGATCTTCCAAACTCATTGGCGGCCGAGATTTTGGCCCAAGCTCCGGACATTGCCTCTGTGGAAGTGGCCCATCGCAAGCGCCTGAATCAAGCGGGGGTGACGTCGCTCGTCCCATGGGTCGACGTGCACATGGCGTTGAAAGACAGCACCGACTCCGTCCGAATGGTGGAATTGGAACAGCAATTGGGCGCTTGGCTCTTGTTGCGTTTGGAGACGGACACCTTGAGCCTGCACTTTCACGACGAGACGCCTTAAAGGGCGAGTCGTTCGGCTACGGCTTGCGCCAGCGCGTCCGCGGCAGGAGGGTGGAATCGAAACCACAATTCCGGTTCCACCATTTCCAGTTCAGAGAGCAACAGCTGCCCATCTGGACCCCGCATCAAGTCGACCCTTGCGTACAGGGGAGGCTCCCATTGCCGTGACCGGCATTCCTCGAGGCACACCGCCATGATGTCCTCTGCCAATGCTTTGTCCTGGGGGGACACGTCGATGACCTCGACCGTGCCGCCGTGGTCGTCTTGCACCCTGAAATCCCCTGACTTGGCCCGCTTGAGCACGCCGTGCGTGACAGCGCCATCAATCCAAATCAGGCTGATTTCTCCATCTGCCATGACGTTGGGCAGAAACGGCTGCACGAGCATGTCTTGCTGGTCCACAAGGCTGCGCCAAAGCGTTTCGCTGTCCTCCTTCCTCGGGGGCTCGGGAGACAGGACATGAACGTCCCCCGACAAGTTGACGAAGTATGTGTCCACCGCTCCGCCGGCGATGGCCGGCTTGATGACCACCTCCGACCACCCACGCCGCGCAGCCACATCAAACAACGGCACGTGCTCTCCTTGTGAGATGTAGGCAGTCGGAACCACTTGAACGCCGGCCAGTTCGAGGTCGTGCAAGTAGTGTTTGTCCAAGTTCCACCTGACCAGTTCGGGGGAATTGAAGAATCGGGTGCGCTTGGCTGCAGCGTCGAGCCACGGCGCGAATTCAGCCCAACGGTCGAAGTAATCCCAAGTGGTGCGAAACAAGGCGCTCCGGGTGCTGCTCCAATCCACCTCCTTGTCGCACCATGCCCGACGATCGACAAGAAGTCCTCGACCTCTCAAGGCGTCGGCCACCAACTGGTCTTCCAGCAAGAGGTTGTCGACGTAACCTTTGACAGGGCCTGTGTCAGCGGGTGTTCCGGCGTAGCGTCTTTCGGTGAGGATGACAACGTCCATGGGTCAAAACGTCATGCCCAGTCGAAGTCGCACCTGTTGCAGGGTCGGCAGCGCATCTGCCCCGGCGCTGACCCAAGTGTTTTTGTCCTTGTGCGAGGTGGACATTCTGGCCCAAGACAAGGCCGTCACCACAGGACCTACACGCCAGGTGACACCGATGGACGTCGTTTGCGGGGCCGCGGCCACGGACTGAGGTGTGAGGGTGGGGGCGGATTCATCTGGGGGCAACAAGCCTTGACCACCAAACAGCGAGGCAGCCTTGGCGTCCAAGTCTCCCTGCAGGCCCAGCGTTCGTCCATGGCTCGCGGTCCATCCAAGACCGTACGCCAATTCTTGGTGAGCCACGAGTTCAACTGTCCAGCCTTGAAGTCCGTCTGTGAATTCGCTGTCGTTTTGGTACCGCCATTGATCGCCGTTGTACAAGTCGTCGAGGTAGAGGTATTGGTCCACCAAGTCTGCGTACCGGATTTGGTGCCAGCTGGCCACCACGGTTTCGCCGTCGGCGCGCAGCGCTTCGATGTAGGCCGGGGACCACGTTTGGCCCACTTGAATCCCGGCATGGACCTGTTTCCACACTTGGCGAGAGGCGCCGATTCGAACGCCGCGTGGGGCGTAGTTGTCGGCGTTGTAGACCGCGTTGTCGAATCCAGAGTTGGTCATTCGATTGACCACAGTGGTCAGGGTGTTGCTGCTCCATTCTGGATGGCCAAGGGTGGCAGCGCGTCGGATGTCGTTGTTCCGATCGTTGGGTTCAAACTGACGGATCAATCCGGCATCGAATTCAACCCAAACCGTCCACACGCCGGCTTCCCCAGAAGGAAACGTCCATTCGGCGCGTTCGTTGGAAGAAGGGGCATCGAGGAGACTTTCGTCGAGGGTTTGGGCCGTACTGTCCCAAACGAAGCATGCCGACAAGGCGAGGAGAGAGAATCGCAGGATCATTCCTCTGTTTGTTCAAAGACGAGGTTGCCCCCAAATCCAGCCACCTGCACCGTCGTGGTGCGCACAAAGGGGCGGTGTTTTTGCTGCACGATGTATTTGGGGTTCACCATCACGTCAAATCCGGTTCCTTTCAAGGCTTTGTGAATGGCGGCTTTGCGTTCGCGGCTGCCGGGACCCCTTTGGAAAATCATGCCGGGGTATTCGGCAAATTCCCGATCTCCTGAGCGGAACAATCCCAGAATGACCTTCGTTTGGGACACCGCTTGAAGGGTCTGCGTGGTGTCCACGACGACATGCGCCTTCACAGGTTCGATGGCAAGCAGCGCAGCACCTTGGGCAAGTTGCGTGCTTCGCACGGTGGACGTGCTGCACCCCACTGCGGTGGTCGCCAACAGGCCCAGGACAAGGATGGTTTTGTTCATGGCGAGAAAGGTACTTCGATGTGATGCATCTTGCGCACGATGGAGCAGTTGCTTTTGTTTTGGTTGTGGTTTCCTGCCGCCTTCATGGTCGTTCTCTCATGGGTCTTGCACCGCTGGCCCCCCACGTCGACCAACCTGTCCTATGGATACCGCACGAGGCGCAGCATGGCGTCGACCGAGGCGTGGGAATACGCCCAATCAAGGTCCACAGAGGTCATGAGGCATTGGACGTGGTGGATGGTGGCGTGGACGCCAGTGGTGTGGTGGCGATGGGGCGTGGAGACAGGAACCTTGGTGACCTGCTTGTTGATGACAGTGGGGGTGTTGACGCCCCTGTTTTTTGTGGAGAGGGAGCTCAAAGCAGGCCCGCCGTTCGTGCGCTCCGGAGGGGTGCGTGGTCTGGCGGTTGGGTTGAGCGTGGCGATGTTGATCACCGTTTTGAAACCCATCACCCACGATGGGTCAGAGCCTGAGCGTACGGTGTGCGGCACACTCGAGCACTTGTCTTGGAGCGTGCGAAGCGAAGATGTGTTTTTGCGGTTGCGCAACGACCCTTGCCACTACTACATCAATCGGGGATTGGGCATGGGCATCGACACCGTCCGGTGGCCTCAAGCGCTGATGGGGCGTGAAGTTTGCCTCGAAGTCGTGGACCGACCTGCAGGGCTCAATTGGTTTGGATCCGTGGGGCCTGTTCGAGGGGTAATTGCGGGTCAGGACACGCTTTATCGAACGGGCGTGGTGCGCAACCCTTAAGCCGCCAATTGGGGCGAGTTGCCCAGCGCGCGGAGCATGCGGGTGTGACGCCCCAGCGCTTGCCAGTACGTCGTGGACGAGCGGTAAGGAATGCCAAACTCCTCCGCGGTCTGCTTCACAATCGGCGCAATGTTGCGGAGGTGAATGTGGCTGACCTGAGGGAAGAGGTGGTGTTCAATCTGGTGGTTGAGTCCACCGCAAAGCCATGTAAACACGCGGCTGCCTGTGCCAAAGTTGGAAGTGGTCCGAAGTTGATGCGTCAAGGGATCCACGTCCAGCACTGCCCCTTTTTCGGCCGGCTTGTAGTCGTGGTCTTCCATGACGTGTGCGGGCTGGAAAATGACGGCAAGGAGGAAGCCCGCGATCAATTGCATGAGCACCCATCCCACCACGATTTGGAACCAATGAACGCCGCTCAATACCATGGGCAGCACCAAGACGTAGGTGAAGTATGCCGTTTTGGTGAAGGCCAAAGAGGAGGACAGCTCAGCCACGGAGGTGCCGGAAGGACGGATCAAGTCCTTTTTGTGGTACCGACGCAATTGGAGCCAGTCTTTGGCCACCATCCAAAAGAGGGTCATCAAAGAATAGAATCCCCACGAATAGATGTGTTGGAAGCGATGAAACCAGTAGCGCGGCTTCAGAGGGCTGAACCGCATGAAGGGGTGCATGTCGATGTCTTCGTCGAGCCCGTCAACGTTGGTGAACGTGTGGTGCAAGACGTTGTGTTGGATTTTCCAAATGGCGGCATTTCCTCCCACCAAATCGAGCACCCGGCCCACCCAGAGGTTGACCCACTTTTTGTCGCTGTACGCGTCGTGGTTGGCGTCGTGCATCACGTTCAACCCGATGCCTGCGAGGCCGAGGCCCATGACGATTTCAGCCACCCAAAACATCCATCCGCTGCCGGCCATGCCCCACGTGATCAACGCCCAGGGCACGAAGTACAGCGCAATCATCAGGGCGGTCTTGAGGTGCAGGCGCCAATCGCCTTTGCGGCTCAAGTTGTGCTCTTTGAAATACGCGTCGACGCGTGCACGCAGGGTCTTGGTGAAGTCTGACGTGTCGCGGCTGTAACGAATGACAGGAATTTGCATGCGCCGAAGGTACTTCGCGCACCCAAGGTCGGCAGATGCTCAAGGGCACAGGATGCCCACAGAGTTCTTCACAATCAGCCGAAGGGTGACTTGGGCTTGGGGATCTTTCGTACCCGCAAGTTTTTAGGGGTGGCCTCCAGGTATTCATCGTCGTTGATGAACTCCATGAGCTCCTCCAACGACAACTTCTTGGCTGGGGCAATGCGCAGGCCTTTGTCTGCGCCTGAAGCACGCATGTTGGTGAGCTTCTTGCCTTTGATGAGGTTGAGCTCCATGTCGATGTCTCTGGCCGATTCGCCCACCACTTGCCCGGCGTAAATGTCTTCTCCTGGATCGATGAAGAAGGTGCCGCGGTCTTGGAGGCGGTCGATTTCGTAGGCGCGGGCTTGTCCCGTTTCCATGCTCACCAAGGAGCCTGAGCTTCGCGTGGCAAGGTCTCCTGCGTACGGTTCGTATCCGTCAAAACGGTGGGTCATCACTGCTTCGCCGGCTGTGGCGGTCAACACTTGGTTGCGCAGTCCAATCAGTCCGCGAGAGGGAATGCGGAATTCGAGGTGTTGCAAGTCGCCTTTGGCCTCCATGACTTGGAGCATGCCTTTCCGCATCATGACCAGTTCCGTCGCTTTCCCCGCCGTGGCCTCAGGAACGTCGATCACGAGGTGTTCGAAGGGCTCGTGTGTGGCGCCGTCGACTTCTTTGAAGAGCACTTGGGGCTTTCCGATTTGCAGTTCATACCCCTCGCGGCGCATCGTTTCAATGAGCACGCTCAGGTGCAAAATGCCGCGGCCGTAGACGTTCCACTTGTCCTCGCTGTCCGTGGCTTCGACGCGAAGGGCGAGGTTTTTCTGCAACTCGGCGTCCAAGCGTTCGCGGATGTGGCGGCTGGTCAAGTAGTCCCCGTCTTTTCCGAGGAACGGCGAGGTGTTGATGGTGAACAACAGGCTCATGGTGGGCTCGTCGACCGCAATGCGTTCCATTGCTTCGGGCGCTTCCAGGTCGGCCACGGTGTCACCGATTTCAAATCCTTCCATGCCCGTGATGGCGCACAAGTCGCCGCTGCGCACATGGTCCACTTTTTCCTTGCCCAATCCAGAGAAGACGTACAGTTCCTTGGCGCGAACTTTCTTTTGTCCTTCAGCCGTGCACAACATGTAGTCCTTGTTGGCGTGCAAGTCGCCGCGGTACAGGCGCCCAATGGCGATCCGGCCCGTGTACTTGCTGTAGTCCAACGAGGTGATTTGAAGCTGGGGCGTTCCCTCGTGGTAAGGCGCCTCGGGCACCTGTTCGAGAATGACGTCCAACAGGTAGGTGACGTCGTCCGAAGGTTGCTGCCAATCCTCGGCCATCCATCCGTTTTTGGCTGAGCCGTAGACGGTGGGGAAATCCAACTGCTCCTCCGTGGCGTCGAGGTTGAACATCAGGTCAAACACCTGCTCTTGAACCAAATCGGGGGTGCAGTTCTCCTTGTCCACTTTGTTGATCACCACAATGGGTTTCAACCCCAGTTCGATGGCCTTCCCAAGCACAAAACGCGTTTGTGGCATGGGGCCTTCGAAGGCGTCCACCACCAACAGCACGGCGTCGGCCATTTTGAGCACCCGCTCTACTTCGCCGCCAAAGTCGGCGTGCCCCGGAGTATCAATCAGATTGATCTTGACGTCTTTCCACGTGGCACTCACGTTTTTGGCCAGAATGGTGATGCCTCGTTCGCGTTCGAGGTCGTTGTTGTCGAGGATCAACTCGCCCGTTTCTTTGCGCTCGTCGACGACGTTGCACTGGTGGATGATTTTGTCAACCAAGGTGGTTTTGCCGTGGTCGACGTGGGCGATGATGGCCACGTTGCGGATTCCGCTCATGAGGGGTGGGTTTGCGGGCGCAAAGGTCGTGCATCCCAAGAGACTCGGAGACAGAGATGTGGCATTAATTTTGAACCCTTCCATGCTCATGACCTCATTTTTCCTTTCCAAACGCCCTGTGGCTTGCGCCCTCATGGCCAGCCTTCTGTTGTCCTCTTGCACGAGCAGTGTGCGCATTTCTTCGTCGCCAAGCCAAGCAGACGTGTACGCCGACGGCCTGTACATCGGCCAAACCCCCATTCGCCACAAAGACGCCAAGACGAGCGGAAGCCTGTTGGATGTGCGCCTCGAGAAAGAGGGCTACGAGACGCTGTCCACTCAAATCGTCAAGGACGCACGAGTGAACGTCAAAGCCCTCGTGGCCAGTCCATTCACCATGTTCATCTCCTTGGGTTGGATCTTGGCGTATCCGAGGTCTCGGAACTACGTGATGAAATCCCTCGAGGCGGTTGCGCCATTGAAAGTGCGTCAGAACGAAGTGATGGTGGAAGTCCAAACGAACGAAGCCGCCGGCTCTGACATTTTTGTGGTGGCCTTGGAAAACACCCCATGCCAAGGGGTGTCCGAGGCTTCTGTGCTGGAAGCGTCCGTGGGCATTCGGTTGATGAAGGAGTTCCGTGTTCTGGAACGTCGAGCGTTGGACGTGGTGAGTTTGGAGCAGCGCCGCAACCTCACGGGGCTGCACGACGAATCGAGCATCGTGGAAGCGGGCAAATTGTCCGGAGCGCGGGGCGTTGTGCTCGTCAGCCGATCCTGTGACCAGGGGTCGACGTTGACTTCCATGCGGTTTGTGGATTGCGAGAGTGGGGCACTCCATTGGGCGGTTCTCGCCAAAGACCAGCCACTGGACGCTGTGGTCGGGGAACTCTTCAGCCGCCTCGATCCATGAAGACCATGAGAGCATGGAGCGCCTTGTGCGTCGTTTTGGGCGTGGGATGCTTCTCTCCGCAGGTTCCTGAGCCCTACGATTTGGCCCATTTGGAAGCGGAGGTGTTGGAGGCTGTACAGGCGACCATGGATGGGCTGGCGGCTCACGATTCTCTCGTCTTGTCCGAGTGGGTTCTTCCGGATGCGATCATCCAGCGTTGGCAAGCGGACTCGGCAGGAGTGTGGAAGACTGTGACATTGACCGGTGCGGAATTTGCTTCGCGATTGGGACAGACCGGACCAGCGTTTCTCGAGCGCACTTGGCGTGAAACCGTCTCTGTGGACGGCGACGTGGCGTCGGTGACGGCGCCTTATGATTTTTGGGTGGACGGCGTGTGTTCGCATTGCGGAGTCGACGTCCTGACATTGGTTCGCGACGCCAACGGTGCTTGGCGCGTGGCGACCATTTCGTACACCGTCAACGCGCGGGGTGAGCAAGCATGCCGAGGCCGTTTCCCCGACATGCCGCTCTCACCAAAAAGCGCCACGCGCTGACTTGTCCAGGCGTCCCTGATCAGGCCGGCACAGGCGTGTCGAGTTGCGCAAGCGACGCTGCGATGTCCGCATCGCTGAGTTCGTGGTGCTGCAGCTCCCCGCGCAAATACGTTTCGTAGGCTCCGAGGTCGAAGTGCCCGTGGCCGCACAAGTGAATCAAAATCACGTCGTCCTTGCCTTCCTTTTTGCAACGCTCGGCTTCTGCAAAAGCCGTTGCCAAGGCATGGCACGTTTCTGGCGCTGGCAAAATGCCTTCGCACCGCGCAAACGTGACGCCGGCCTCGAAGCATTCGAGTTGGCTGTGGGCCCTGGCTTCAATCAGTTCGTCTTTGAGCAGTTGACTCACCACCACGCCTGCGCCGTGGTAGCGCAAGCCGCCCGCGTGGATGGGCGCCGGGACGAAATTGTGTCCGAGCGTGTACATCGGAAGAAGTGGGGTCATGCCCACCGTGTCGCCAAAGTCGTAGCGGAACTGGCCGCGTGTGAGTTTGGGACAGGACGTTGGCTCGCTGGCGATGCAGCGAATGTTGCTGCCTTCTTTCAAGTTCTTGCCCAAGAAGGGGAACGAGAGGCCTGCAAAGTTTGAGCCGCCACCAAACGGTGCGATGACCACATCGGGCATTTCTCCGGCCTTTTCCATCTGCTTCACCGCTTCTTGGCCGACCACGGTTTGGTGCAAGAGGACGTGGTTCAACACCGACCCGAGCGCATACTTCGCGTCGGGATCTTGCGCGGCCACCTCCACAGCCTCGCTGATGGCAATGCCGAGGCTGCCGGGAGAGTTGGGGTCGGCGGCCAAAATGCCTTGTCCTGCCTCGGTCAAGGGAGTGGGGGACGCGTGCACCGAGGCCCCGTAGGTGTTCATGAGGGTCTTTCTGTACGGCTTTTGGTTGTAGGACAACTTGACCATGAAGACCTCGCATTCCAGCCCAAACTGCGCGCACGCAAACGACAAGGCGGAGCCCCACTGGCCCGCTCCAGTCTCTGTTACAATTTTCTTGGTGCCTTCGACTTTGTTGTAATAGGCTTGGGCCAAAGCGGTGTTGGGTTTGTGCGAACCACTAGGGCTCACCCCCTCGTATTTGTAGTAAATCCGGGCTGGCGTATCGAGGTGTTTTTCGAGGTCGTGGGCCCGAAACAGCGGCGTTGGCCTGTACTTGAGGTACTTGTCGCGGACCTCTTCCGGAATGTCGACCAAACGGTCGGTGGTCATTTCCTGCGCGATCAACGCCTGGGGGAAGAGCGGACCAAGCATTTCGGGGCCGATGGGCTCTCGTGTGCCGGGATGCAGGGGAGGAAGTGGCTTGTTGGGCATGTCCGCCACAACGTTGTAGTAATGGGTGGGGAGCTCGTGCTCCTCGAGGGTGAATTTGTGCTGTCGCATGGCGAACAGGTTTTGGAAGAGAAAAGAGGGAAACAAAAAAGCCTCCCGACATGGGAGGCTTGGCGAATTCGATGGGAAAGCCAGCATTCAAGCTGGCGTGAGGGTCACCACCATCGTGTGCACGCGTGCCACATGTCGGATGCGATTGTCGACATGCGCCACCACCAACGTTGCGCTGGCGTCAGGCTGCGCAAGGCGTCGTTCACAGTGAGGGTGCGGGTGATGTTCTTCATCAAATCAAACATCGTTCAGGCTTTCGACAATTCCTAGTCGTCGAGCACCTTTGACATGGCCGAGGGCAGCAAAGACTCAAATTCGGTCAGCATGCGTTCGAGGTCCCGTTCTTCTGTGAGGGGATTCATCAGGGTGCACCTCAGCCAAGTTTTGCCGTCAAACTCGGTTTGGACGACGTACCCACTGCCTTGATCCAGGTGGGCTTTTCGCAACGCCTTGACGACGTCATTCCACAAAAGGGGCTCATCGATGTCGTGGGGTGGCTCGGGGCGGAAGCACACGATGTTGGCTTGAGGAGTCATGGCCAATTCCCACCCCGGCCTTGCAAGCACGAGCTCGGACAAGGCCGATCCGAGGGACCACATCCGGTCGACCAAGGCTTCCCAAATGTCCCAGCCGTGCTCTGCCTTGATGGCGGCAAGCCGGGTGCTCAGCATGCGTTTGGTGCATTCAAACGTTCGCTTGCCCGTGTCCCACCAGTCCAAATCCTCTGCACTGTCCCACAGGTATTCCGCATGTTGGGAAAAGGGGAGGAAGCTGTCGGCATGGCGGGCGTAGAAGACGCCGGTGCACAAGGCCGGCACCCCGCAGGTTTTGTGAAAGTCCATCACCACCGAGTCGGCGTGTTCGATGCCCTGAACGAGGTGCTTGTGGGCGTTGCTGAACGCCACCGATGCGCCGTGGGCGCCGTCGACGTGCAGCCACAGCCCGTGGTGTTGGCAGATGGCCGCAATGGACTCCAAAGGATCGTATGCCCCCGCGCTTGTGGTGCAGGAGCTTCCAACGACTGCGAGAACCTGCTTGCCTTGGTCGTGACACGATTGGATGCAGCGCTCGAGGTCGTCCACGTCCATCTGGTGTCTGTCGTTGGTGCCTACCAAGACCGTGCCTGCCGCGCCCCATCCCATGGTGCGCATCGCGCGGTCGATGCAGTAGTGGGCGCGTTCGGACACCAAAACCACCAAGGGCTTGGGGAATGCGCGAACGCCATCGTTCCAGCTGTCCAGGCCAAGTTGGTTGGCCACGTGGCGCTGGGCGGCCATCAACGCCACGAGGTTGCCCAGGGTGCCGCCGTGGCACAGCACGCCGCCGCACCCTTCGGGCAAACCGAGGTGCACCCCGAGTTCGGACATCAAGACGTCTTCATGCACGGCGTTGGTCGGTCCCATTTCGTAGATGGCCTGGCCGTTGTTGAGCATGTCGGTGACCATGCCGGTCACCGCAGCTTCTGGAAGCACCGCCGCCACCTGGTGTCCCATGTAGCGAGGGTCGTGCAGGTGATTGGACCGCGAGACCACTTCTCGGTGAAGGGCATGCCGTCCTTGAGACCACGCGGGGTGATTCTCCCAATGGCTGCGCTCTGCCATTGGCGAAGGCGCGGGGAAGGAAGAAGGCGCAGTGCGGTCCAGGGTTTGGGCCAAATGCTGAGCCAGCAGGTCCACAGCTTCATGGGAGGCTTCCACAAATTGGCTTGGAGCGAATGCGGCTTTCAGGGTGTCCGAGACGGGGGGCAACGACGGCATGCCCCGAAAGTAGCGCGCCGCATGCATCGTTGGGACACATGCGGCGCAAGTTGGGCCATCAAGTCGACCACGTCAGTCGGCCAAGACCATCAATTCGCGGGGAGATTGAATCGCGTACCGCAGTCGCCGTTGTTCCGTGTCGCCGGCTTTGACGTGCAGGTCCCACACGACTTGGCCTGAAGGCTCGTGAACGTGGGCGCCATCCAGTTTCAGGCGGTCGATCACGATCTCCTCGGTCCGAACGAGGGGAAGCTGATCTTCCACTTGAATGTGGACGTCGCTGGACTTCCGATTGATGATGGTGAACGTGTATTCTCGATTGAATTCCTTTTTGCCCGTGAATGCTCCGACTTTGTCTTCGCGCAGCGTGCGCTTGCGGCGCACCACCAAGTTGGGGTCGGGGCCGAGCGAAATGGCGAGCGTGTCTTCCACGAAGTCCAGCCGCAGTTGACTTTCTCCCACGTAGTCCTCGCCGAAGTAGACGTGCATCCGGCCGTTCATCAGGTCCAAGTCTTCCCAGTCCGTGAACATGGCGGTGAGGTAGACTTGCGGGTCCAGCTTGGGGGCGCATTGGTGGAGGTAGTCGGCGTCCAGTCGATGGTCCTGAATGCGCACGGCATGTGGGTGGCCGTCGGAAGGAATGTCGTAGGTGGCGGCCACGTTGAACCGGGTTTGGGTGGGCGAATGGGCGATGTCCACGGCGACAAAGCTCAGTTCTTCTTCCACGTCTCTTCGTCGCGAGGAGGCACGGCCAAACAAACTTTCGGTCATCTCCGTCGATTCAGACGCAATGGTCACCACGTCCATGGTCATGGCTGGGGCAAGCGACACGTTCATCACAGGGTTGGAGATGTTGATGGTTTCGACACTGTACCCCACGCTTTGGTAGGAAAGTGCAGTGGTGCCTTGGGCCACCTGGAGGTTGTAGAAGCCATTGATGTCGGTCACCGCTCGCGTGCGTCCGTCGGACGACATGACCGTGGCGCCCACAAGCGGCGAGCCGTTGGCGTCGTACAACTGGCCACGCACCTCACGGACGGTGGGGTTGTAGGGCTGAGCCTTGAGCCATGCATTGGCGGAAGCGACCGATGTCGATCCTCCAGCACGACCTTGGGTGCCGTCGATGTACCACGGCTGAAGGTTGGGTTTGGTCCTGTTCTTGGAAGGCGTTCCGGTGGCGACGGTCAGAGTGATGTCTTCCCAGCGTTCGCCCGTGGTTTGGTGCACCAGCGCCTGACACTCCAAGGTCATCGGGTCGTCGACGTCTTTCACCCGAACGTTGTAACTGGGGGTCCAGCCGGCTTGTTGCATCCAGTAGCTGAACACGAGCTGACCTTGCGTGGCCACATCGGCATCGACGCGCACGGTGACTTCGAGCGACGTCGATGTGCGCAGCGTCGGCAGGGTCTGCATGGCGAGGTCAAGGGCGGCAATTTCAGCCTGCAGGGAAGCGATGTCACGGTCGATGCGCTCGCGGCCTTCTTGGATGATTTGAAAGCGCGCTTCGAAAAAAGCGGTGGCCTCCATGAGGCGTTGCAGATCGACCCCGGTGTCTTTCACCTTGAAGTCCTGGTTCTGAAGCAGAAGTTGTTCCTCTCGGTCAAAGAGCGTTCTGCGGGTTTGGGCGTGTTGAATGTCTTTGTTCAGTTGAATCCGAAGGTTAGAGAGTCGGACGCGCTCCTCGTTGGAGTCGGCGCCCCCCAGGGTGTCGGTGTGGTAGCGGTGCGACATGCCCAACACTGTAAAATCCCCGCGCCCGGACAGCCGGATTTTGGAAGGATCGATGGCGGTGTTGAGGTCGGTGAACACAAGAACGTTGGTTCCTGCGTCCAAGGACACGTCCGCCAAACGCTCGACCTGCGCACCCTGCTCGTACACGACGACGTGGTCAATGTGGCTGGCCACAGGGGTTTCATTCGAGGACAGATTGGCCAAGGGGACATGCGCAGAGGCAACAAGGGCAAGGCCCAGCATCAGGGCGGCCAAGCCCGCGGTCAGAAGAAGGCGTTCAAAGGTGGTGTGGGGTCGAATCATGGCGGTGATGTTGAGGGTGAATGGAAGGTTTGAATCACCTGAACCAAGGAGTGTGCCAAAAACCTCCAAACCACCCAGTCAACATCGCAGTGGGTCGCTCGGTTAGGCATGGGTCACCTGTATCTTCGCGTGAATGATTGAATTGAGCGGCATCACCAAATCCTACGCCACCGGAGCCCAATCGCTTCAGGTGCTGAAAGGCGTGGACATGAAGGTGAATGCTGGAGAGCTCGTGGCCATCATGGGATCCTCCGGTTCAGGCAAATCCACGCTGCTCAACATTTTGGGCCTGCTGGACGCCTACGATGGGGGGCACTACAGGTTGGACGGCAAAGACATGGCCGGCCTGACGGAAAGAAGGGCGGCTGAATTGCGCCGCGAGATGCTGGGCTTCGTGTTCCAGAGCTTCAACCTCATCAACTTCAAGTCGGCTGCGGAAAACGTGGCCTTGCCGTTGTACTACCAAAAGGTTCCTCGGAAGGAGCGCACCCACAGGGCCCATGCCTTGCTCGAGCGCGTGGGGTTGTTGGATTGGGCAGACCACTTGCCGTCTCAGATGAGTGGAGGCCAAAAGCAACGCGTGGCCATCGCCCGCGCGCTGGCGGCACAGCCTCGTGTCATCCTTGCGGATGAGCCCACGGGAGCCTTGGACAGCGCCACGTCGGAAGATGTCATGACCTTGTTGAAGGAGCTCAACGGGGAGGGCATGACCATGGTGGTGGTCACCCACGAATCGGAAATCGCCGCAGAGTGTCAACGCACCATCCGATTGAGGGATGGGTTGGTGGAATCCCAAGGTCATGTTTGACCGCGACGCGTGGCTTGAAGTGGCCCACAACGTGTTGGCCCATCCTTTGCGGACGACCTTGACGGGCATCAGTGTGGCCTTGGGCATCTTCATTTTGGTGGTGATGCAGGGCTTGGGCTACGGCCTCCAACACGGCGTGGAAGGACAATTCGCGGACGACGCGGTGAACAGCATTTGGGTGGAAGGTGGACGAACCCAAATGGCGTTCCGAGGTCATCAGCCCAACCGTCCCGTACGATTGACCAACAAAGACGTGCCTGGACTGTCGAGCCAGGCCGACACGGTTCCATCCTTCTCGCGACGCATTCGGTTGTGGGGGGCGGAAATGGTGTGGGAGAACCCCAAGGGAGAGAACCGGAACGGTGGGTTTGGCGTTCGTGGCGTGGACCCGGCGCACATTGAGTTGGAGCGTTCCGTGCTGTTGTCGGGCCGTTACATCAACGACCGAGACGTCCTCGAGTCGCGAAAGGTTGCGGTGGTCGGACCCAACATCGTGGAAGATCTGTTCCAAACGACCGAGCCGGTCGGAGAGTTCCTGCGCATCAACGGCGTTCTGTTTCAAGTGGTCGGAACCTTCGAGGATCCCGGGTCACGCTGGGAAAACCGTGTGGCGTACGTCCCGTTCTCTACCGCCCAACAGCTCTTTCGCACCGAAGGTTGGGTGGACCAAATCCTGTACAGCACGGGAGACATGACCACCGAAGCCACCGTGTCTCAAAGCGGACGCATGTTGTCTTGGCTCAAGGACGTCAAGGCGGTGCATCCCGAAGACTCTCGAGGGGTGCGTGTGGACAACAACAACGAGGAGTACGCCATGTACGCGTCCATTTTTGAGGGCATTCGCCTGTTCATTTGGGGCATTGGTTTGATGACGCTGCTTGCCGGTGCGGTGGGGGTGGCCAACATTTTGGCCATTGGTGTGAAAGAACGCACCAAAGAAATCGGAGTTCGAAAGGCGTTGGGGGCCACCAACGGGAGCATTGTGGGGCTTGTCGTGATGGAATCCACCGTGCTCATGCTCGTCAGTGGAAGTCTCGGGCTCATGCTCGCGGTGGGGTTGCTGACGACCGTCGCCCCCATGGCCAACCACGAGTATTTCCAGAACCCCCAAGTCGACCACCGCATCGCCCTTTTTGCCTTGGGCGTGTTGGTGCTTGTTGGATTGGCAAGTGGATTGGGACCGGCCCTGAGGGC
>WTJL01000085.1 GCA_011524845.1 Flavobacteriales bacterium
ACGAGATTGACGGTTGACCGCCTTTCGAACGCCATCACGCAAAAGGGAGGCCCCAGGTGGAGCCTCCCTTTTTCATGCCAAAACTCGAGCGACGTTACACCTCGCGTCCAGCCCACTTGTACGTGCTGCGTTCAATCCACCAGTACATCACAGGAACAATGATGAGCGTCAAGAAGGTGGCGAACGTCAGGCCAAAGATGATGGCCCAACTCATCGGCTTCCAGAAAACGTTGTTGTCCCCACCCACGTAGATGTTGGGGTCGTAGTTGGTCACCAAGCCCACAAAATCGATGTTCAATCCGATGGCAAGCGGAAGCAAGCCAAGGACCGTCGTGATGGCCGTCAACAACACCGGACGCAAACGCGTCTTGCCGCCTTGGACGATGGCGTCGTTCACCTCCGAGAAAGGAAGTTTGGTCGCCGCCTCACGCGTCTCGCCTTCCTCCAACCCGAGGGCCTCCCGCCGTCTGGCGCGGAGCAGGTTGGTGTAGTCGATCAACACAATGGCGTTGTTCACCACCACCCCGGCCAGCGAGATGATGCCAATCATCGTCATGATGATCACAAACTCCATTTGGAAGATGACGAGCCCAAGCAACACCCCGATGAGGGAGAAGACCACGCTGAAGCCAATGATGAACGGCGTGGTGACGCTGTTGAACTGGCTGACGATGATCAAGAAAATGAGGAACAGGGCGATGAGCAACGCCTTGGACAGGAAGGCCATTTCCTTCGCCTGCTCTTCTTGTTGGCCGGTGAATTCCCAGGTCACCGCGGAAGGAATGGTGAGCTCCGCGCCCATGTCTTCCTGCATGTTGGTGATGATCTCCGTAGGGTTGGCGCCTTCCAACACGTTGGAGGTGATGGTGATGACGCGCTTCAGGTCCTTTCGCTTCACCGCGCTGAACGTCGTGGAACGGCTGGCCGTGGCCACGGCGCTGATGGGCACCTCTTTGATTTGGCCGTCGCTTTGGCTTCGGAAAATCACCTTCTGGTTCATCAAGGCGTCGCTGCTGTGGCGGTAGGCTTCGGCGAAGCGCACGTTGATGGGGTAGTCGTCCTCCCCGTCTTTGTACGTGCCCACTTCACGCCCAAACAGCGCCGTCCGCAAGGTGTACCCAATGTCGCGGGTGCTCAACCCGTACGTCCGTGCCTTTTCGCGGTCGATGACCACCGGCATTTGGGGCTTGCGCTTGTCGACGTCAATCTTCAATTCTTCCACCCCGGCGTAATCCTTGGCGCGCAAGTAGCGGAGCACCTCTTCCGAGGCCGTCAACAACTCGTCGTAGTCGTCTCCCGTCAATTCGAGGTTGATGGGGGCGCCTTGGGGCGGGCCATCTGAATTCTTGGTCACGACCACCTCCGCGTCGGGATATCCCCGCAATTCTTCGCGGATCGCGCTCAGCACGTCTCCCGTGGAAAGCCCGCGACGGTCTTGGAACTTCACGAAGTTCACCACGATGCGGGCCTTGTGAGGCGTGGGGCCAAGCTGCGGTCCTTCGTTGGGATCGCTCGTGCCGTTGCCCACGGTGCCAATCACAGAGTTCACGATGAAACTCTCCAACTCGCCCGTTTCAGGATGGGGTCGCTTGAATTCGTCGCGCTGCAGGACCTCCATGACCTGGACTTCGATGTCCTTGGCCACCTCGTTGGTCTCGGCGAGGTCGGTGCCAATGGGTTTGGACACGAAGATGTTGAGGTACTGTGGCTGATTGTCTGGGAAGAACAACACCTTGGGTGGGAAGACCCCCATCAACACGATGGACAAGAACAACAGCCCCACCGTGCCCCAGAAGAATGCCCAAGGACGGCGGCCCCCAAGCACATAGGTCAAGAAGCGCTCGTAAAACGCCTCAAGACGCGGCAAAAACGCGTTTTGGAACTTCAGCGTGGCTGGATACAACACGTAGGTGTTGAGCAGCGTCAAGATGCCCGCCAGCGCCAGAATGTTGCCAAGGCCCGTGGCCCCCAAGGCGAGAAACGCCGCGCCCACTGCGACCAAAATCCCGAACACCATGTGCGTGCGGCGGCGGTTCACGTTCTCTTCTCCCACCTTCATGAAGACGGACGTCAAGACGGGGTTGATGACCAATGCCACAAACAGCGACGACCCCAAGACGATGATCAAGGTCATGGGCAGGTAGCTCATGAACTCCCCGATGAGTCCAGGCCAAAGGGCCAACGGCAAGAACGCCGCAAGCGTGGTGCCAGTCGAGGCGATGATGGGCCACGCCACCTCGCCCACGCCATAGCGGGCGGCTTTCAGCGGACTGTACCCCTCGTCCATCAGACGGTACACGTTCTCTACCACCACAATGCCGTTGTCGACAAGCATGCCGAGCGCCAACACCAAGGAGAATAGCACCATGGTGTTGAACGTGACCCCCAGAGAGTTGAGGATCAAAAAGCTCATGAACATGGAGAGCGGAATGGCCACCCCCACGAAGAGCGCGTTCCGCAAACCGAGGAAGAACAACAGCACCCCCACGACGAGCAGGACCCCAAAGATGATGGAGTTCTGAAGCTCCTCCACTTGGGTTTGGGTCATGTCGCTTTGGTCGTTGGTGATGGAGACGTTCAAGTTGCGCGGCAGCACGTTTTGCTTGGCCTCCTCGATGATGGCGTTGATGGCCGAAGACGCTTCAAGCAGGTTCTCGCCTGCACGCTTCACCACGTCGAGGGACACCACAGGTCGGGAATATTCCCGGGCGTAGCTCTCCTTTTCCTTCTCGACAAACGACACCTCGGCCACGTCGCGCAGGTGCACCGTGAACCCATTCTCCGACTTGATGATGACGTTTTCCAGCTCTTCGATGCTGGTGAAATCGCCTTCCACTTGCACGCTTCGACGCACGCCATCCACCAGCAGGTCGCCACCCGACACGGTCATGTTCTCCGCAGCGATGGCGCCGGAAATGTCGTTGAAGCTGACCTGCATGGCTTCTGCCCGCAGGTGGTCCACCTCGATTTCAACCTCGAGGTCGCTGATGCCCTGGATGTCGACCTTGCTGATCTGGGGCAAGGCTTCCACCCTGTCTTCGAGGTACTCCGCGTACTTCTTGAGGTCCTGCAAACGGTAGTCGCCGCTGAGGTTGATGTTCATCACCGGCATGAGCTCGCTGAAGTTGAGCTCCATGACACTGGGGTCGGCGGGGAGGTCGGTGGGGAAGTCGGGGTCGGCCTTGGCCTTGTCCACCGCATCCTTCACCTTCCGCAGCGCCTCCGTCGGGGTGACGTCGAAGTTGAATTTGATGTCAATCGCGCTGAATCCCTGCACGCTTGTGGAGGTGATCTCGTCGATGCCGGAGATGGTGTTGATTTCCTTCTCCAAGGGGCGCGTGATCAGCTTCTCCATGTTCACGGGGCTGTTCCCGGGGTAGGCCGTGCTGACAAAAATCTCTGGCACCACAATTTCCGGGAACGCCTCCTTGGGCACTGTGAGGTAGCTGCTGATGCCGGACAGGGTGATGATCGCAATGAGCACGAAGACGGTCGTCTTGTTTTGGATGCTCAGCGTCGTCAGCCCAAACTCACGCAGCTTTCCTCCTCCCTGAGGGGTCTGGGGGGGGTGTTCACTCATGGCTTGCCGATCAAGATTCAATAAAGGTCACGCGCTCGCCGTCCACCACACGGGCTGCGCCGCGGTCGATGACGCGGTCGCCGGGCTTCAAGCCTTGCTCGATGAGGAGCATGCCGTCTGACACCACGCCGGTTTCAATGGGTTGCTTCGTCGCTTGATCGCCACGCACCACGTAGACGTACTCTTGACCGTTGCCGTCCTGTTGGACAATCGCAGAAGGAAGGGCCAAGGCGCTGTCCAACGCGAGGTCGGTGATGTTGACCGTGACCACCATGTTGGGCAAGGCACGTGTACCTGCCGGCAAATCCACGGTCAAATCGATCGTGCGATTGGCCGCCTCGATGAATTGACCGACGCGACGAACCTGACTGTCGATGGGCTCGAGTCCACGGGCTTCAACGCGCACAGGTTGGCCGGCACTCACCGAACCGGCGTAGTGGTCGCTGACCGACGCCCGGATGTACAAGTCGCTCAAGTCCACCACACGCACCACAGGCATGGGAGGCGCGGCCATCTCTCCGACGTTGACAAACACCCGATCCAACACGCCGCTGAAAGGCGCGCGAATGACCGCTTGGTCGATTTGCTCATCGAGGGTGGCCAGGCTGCGCTTCAAGGCTTCAAGGCCGGTCTTGGCTTGGAGGTAGTCGACTTCAGAGCCAATCTCCTTCTCCCAGAGACGCTCTTGGCGCTCGAAAAGGGTTTCGGCCAATTCCATCTGAGTCACCAGCTCCGCACGCTGCTTGGCCAGAACATCGGTGTCGATGCGCACCAACGCCGTGCCTTCATTCACCGTGGCGCCTTCTTCCACCAGCACTTCGCGCACCACGCCTGGGAAAGCCGCGAGGACGTTGGCGATGCGGTCCGTTTGGACGTTGCCCTGCACCGCAAACGAGTGGGAGAAGGGCGCGGCCTGCACGGTTTGGACACCCACGCGCGTCAACCGCACATTGGCGGTCTCAGGGGATGCCGTGTCGGACTCCGCAGGAGCGCCGCAGCGCACGAGCAACGCGGTCGCCATGGCCACAAGGCCGAGGGGTTTCAAAATCTTCTTCATGGTCGTGGATTGGATGCGATGAGGCGCTGCTGGGCAGTGAGCCAAGCGAGTTGCGCGCCGATCAGATTGCCCTCGGCTTCGAGGAGTTGGTTTTGGGCGGTGTTGAGTTCAAAACTGCTGCGGACACCTTCTTTGTGTCCAAGCTCAATGCGGGTGAGGATGCGGTTGGCGAGGTCCCGCTGTTCCGTGGCGTTTGCCAGCACCGCTTGGGCGTCCAAAAACGTCGCCCGGGCGTTGTCAAATTCGAGGCGTGCCGCCGACTCCATTTGGGCGAGACCGGACTCGGCGGTCAGGACGGCAAGTTTGGCCTTTTCCACGCGCTGACGCCCCCCAAAGCTGGTCCAAATCGGCATGTTCACCGAGAGGCCCACAATCTGTGAGGGGTACCAATTGGCTTGGTCGGCCAAGACTGGAAACTCTGCGTCGCGGAAGGTCTGGGCGCTGTTGGAGTAAAACGCAGCCACTTGGGGCAGTCCCTCCGCACGGCGGTTCAGGACGTCCAACTCTGCAAGTGCCAGGTACCGACGCTGTTCTTCGAGCGCTGGATTGGCGTCGAGGTTCAGGTTGGCGGACACCGCGTCCGACACGGCCACGGACGTGAGCGTCGCCAAGTCGTCGGTCAAGGTCACCGACTCGTCCACGCCAAGTCCACATTGAAACAACAGGAGCTTCTTGGTCAAGTCGGCTTGCAACCGAGCCGTTTGAAGCTGCTGGGCGAGGGTTTGGCGTGTCAGCGTCAACTGGTCCGCATCGACCGTCTCCACCAATCCTTCTTCGGCCAAGGCCCGCAATTCCTGCTCGGAGGTGGTCACAAGGGCGAGGGCGCGGTCCAACGTCTCGACGTTCGCCGAGGCGGCAAGGGCGGTCACGTAGGCGTCGGCCACCAGGCGTCGCGTCTCCACTTCCGTGGCATCGACCGCAAGGTTCTTCGCATCTGCGAGGACCTTGGCGGCTTTGACGCCCACCAAATAGCTTCCGCTGAACACAAGTTGGGTGGCGTTGATGCCCGCCGTGGCCGATTGTGTGGTTCCAAAGGCGAGTTCCAGCACCAAATCCTCTGGCGCTGTCGGGTCGAACGACGACGCAGGCACCACCTGGGTGGGGATGTCCAAGAAGTGGTTGACGTCGAACGAGGCGTTCACTTGGGGAAGGCCTGTGGCCAGCAACTCCTTGATGTCGCGTTGGGCGACGGCGACGTCAATGCGCGCGCGCTGCATCGCATAGGCTTGCTCGACGCCGAGGGTTTGGGCCTGCTCCAGGCTGAGAGACAGTTGCGCACCTGCCAATGCAGGGAACAACATCGCCGCCCACGCCAGGCCACAAGCCAGTCTAAAGGGTACGTTCATCATGAGGTCGTCAGTCGTTGGGTTTCGAGGTAAGCCACCCCTTCGGCACTGGCGATGCCGCGGATGTGGTAAGTGAAGAGCGCCTTGAAATGTTCGGCAAGCGGGCGCGACAACGTGCCGTTCTCCGCTTGACGCACCATGTCCTCCACCAAGGCCAAGTGCAGGTCCGCCACCGCGTCCACGTTCAAGTCCGCGCGGTACATGCCTTGCTCCATTCCCCTGGTCACGTTGTGCACCACCACGCGGCGGATCATGTTCCGGCGGCGCGCATGGGTGGCTTCAAAGACCTTGGGATAGTACTTCTTCAAGTCGAACAGCACAGTGGAATTGATGGCCGACAGCATCTTGTGCTTGTTCTCCATCTCCCGCAGGGCCAAATCGATGGCGTTGCCCTCCCCGTTCATCAGGTCGCCCATCTGCGCTTCCAAGCCGTCGAGGTGGCTGTGCAAGGCTTGAGACACCAAATCGCGTTTGTCCGAGAAGTACTTGTACAGGGTTTTCTTGCTGCAAGCGAGGTGCCCCGCCAAGTCGTCCATGCTCATCGCCTTGATGCCAAAGCGCCCAAACAATTGGGTGCATCGGTTGCGCAATTCAAGTCCCCGCTCGTCGAGCGGTGGCGCGTCCATTGTCGGTTGGTCCTGCGTCATGGGGGCGCAAAACTACAACGCGATGCACGCACAGGAAACGAAAAAAGTGCAAATCGTTTCC
>WTJL01000171.1 GCA_011524845.1 Flavobacteriales bacterium
GATTCACGAAATCGATCAAGGTGTCCGGCAGGACCGCGAATTCTGCCACAGGTGGTGTGCGTCCCTCAAAAGCTTTGATGTACTCCGTCTCGACGGTGCAAGTCACCTCGTGGCCGTCAATGACGTGCGTGTTGGACACCTCAAACTCGGCGTTGTAGTACCCTGGGAACTCAATGTCCAAAACCAAAGGAGAGAGGAAGTTCTCGTACGTCGGATAGCCCGGAATGGACATGCTGAAGTTGGAAGCTCCCGCAGAGGAGTTCAACACAGACACGGTGGTGGGCAGACAAATCGATGGCTGTTCGAAGGTCAACTCAGGCACGGGCAATCCGCGCACCGTGAAGGGCACGTTGGCCGTGGTTTGGGAGCAGCCGTAGGCGTTGGTGATTTCCAACACCACATTCAGCACGCCAGAGGTGTCGATGCACACCGTGGGGAAGGGGGTGGTGAGGTCGCTTTGGATCAAGTCGTTTTGGATCAAGTCTCCCAGCGGCGTGACAAACCACTCGTAGCTCAAGCTGTCCCCCACACAGATGTCGTACGCCGCCGTGTCGTGCACAAAGGGAACGCAGTTGCCGTTGTCCAAATCGAGGCATGACTGCGGGGCTTCGAGCGTGAAGGCCGGTTCTGGCGTTGGGTTGACGACCGTGCTGTCCATGGTGCCACTCACGCAGAAGACTGTTTCACCGCCGGCCAACGTGTGCTCGTAGCGGACGGTCACGTTCGTGGAGTCCACAAACGGACAGTTCGTGGGGTTGATGAAGTTCACGCAGTAACCGTCGTTGGTGCCTCCTGGCTCGTTGTCCCAGAAGTAGAGCACGTCCACGTCGGCGCCCAACCCTTCGTTCAAGAGGTCCACTTGCATGCAGTCTTGGGCTGGCGAGCAATGTTCCGGCATCAACGAATCGGTGATCAACAACACCGGAGTGGCCACCACTTCCATGTCGAGCGAAAGCGTCTCCGAACTGCAGCCGTTGTTGTCCTTCACAAAGAACGAAAAGACCAACGGTTCAGAGGCATTCGCCGTCACGCCATCTTCCGAAGCCACAGTCAGCACAAACACAGAGTCGGAGGGTTGGCTGTAGGTCGCCGTCGCATTGGCAGAGGCCGTCCATTCCGAAGAGTACGTGTAGGAACTGTTGGGGTCGTTCACTTCACAGACCACCGTTCCGACGCCGTCTTGACAAATGCCCGGGTTGCCGTCCAGTGAAATCACGGGATTGGCAACCACGACATACAACTCCGTATCCATGACGCTGCAGACGGTTTGAACCCCTTGGATGGAGTTGGACTCGTACTTCGTCACCTCAAAAATGGTCGTGTCGCTTTGGAGCACAAAGGACGTGGCGTTGTCGGCGACTTGCATCTCGTCGAGGCCGGCAGACGTCCAATAGTCGTACACCACGTTGCCGCCGTCCGTGTTGGTGTCTTCGAAAGACACCACTTCCCCTTCACAGTAGGGAGCCTCCTCCGCCGTGAACGTCATCTCGAGAACAGGCATGTCGAAGACCACCAGGTTGATGTCGTCTGACGCCGAACATGTCAACACGCTGTCTTCGTCGATGGTGTAGACAAGACCCCCAGTCACGGCCACGATGTCGCCGTGTGCAGGGTTGAACAGCACCAAGGTTTGTAACGAGTCGCCCGTGTCCACGTAGTTGGGGAAGCTTACAGCTGGCTCGATGACGCCGTCCAATGTCGTTGTGTCCACATCCCATGTGTACACATCGGCTCCGTTGGCCAACACCTCGAGGGTGTCCACGGCACAGACGAATGGGCGTTCGAGTTCCACCACAGCGCGCTCCAGCGCCACGAAGCTTTGCGAGCTCGGGTCGGAGATGCAGCCGTAGCTGTCCGTCACAGTGACCATCATGGTCTGCTCGAACATGCCGTCCAGGGTGAATTCGTACTGAGATTCGATCGCCACCACATCGCTTGGATCGGACGTGGTCAAGGTGTTGTTGAACGTGCTCGTGCTCCAATCCCAATCCCACGTGACGCCTTCCCCGTTGAGGGTGGTGGCACCGGAGGTCAAACTGACTTCAATGCTGTTGTCGTCTCCGTCGCACACGTGAGAGTCCGACACGCTCCATGCCACCTCTGGGGTGGGCATGATTTGGAAGCTCCAAGGCTCTTCCACCACACATTCAAACCCTGGGGCTTGGTTGTACGAGTACGTGACGTACGCCACGCCCTCGGTCACAGTGGGTTGGTCGAGCGGCGCCGTGGGCTCCACATCCACGAACAGCGCAGTGAAGGTGGTGCTGGACAGCGGCTCTAGGACCACGTTGCCCGCCCCATCGTCCACGTACTGCGCCCACGAGAAGGCCTCGGCGGCGCCGTTTTGGTTGACGAAGGAATTGAGCGTCACGTTTTCACCCTCGCAAAGGACCAAGTCGCCTGCGAGTCCGCTTGAATCGTCTCCCGTCACGTTGAAGTTGGGAGCCTGGCGACGGAACAGGCCGAAGGGTTTTTCATTGAAGCACGTCAAGCCCGCATCTGTGTACGTCACGCCTGCATAGAAATCGAGCGTCTGTTGGGTTTGCCCGGTAGGGTCTTGCATGTAGGACTGTGGCAACACGATGTCCACGCCTGTGGCTGGGTCGTCCGTGGTCCACGTGATGTCGGGGTTGGGGGCCTCCCCGTACACGGTCAGCACTTCACATCCTGTGATGGTGGCCACCCAATCTTGACCTGTGCACACGTTGTTGTTGTCTGCCTCTCTCAAGGGGAGAGGGTAGACCTCCGCCACGGCATTCCAGTTGGCCGTGTTGGAACAACCGGCGATGGTCGCGGTCAAGGTCAAGTCCAATGTCTCAGGCGCCACGAAGTCTTGGAACGCCACTTCGGCGATGTTTGGGGTTACGGTGACGCTCAGCCCGTTGGCAGCCACCGTCGGGTTGCCCATTTGCGTGTTGATGCTCGCGCCCCAGACGTATTCCAAATCCGCGGGATCAAGACCGTCGTCCACGGTGACCTCGTCCAACTCGATCTCAAACGATGTTCCTGAGCACGCCGCAGCTGGCGTGACCGAAGTCAGTTCGCCAAACTCAGGGAGTTCGATGATGGTGATGGTGAACGTTTCTTGGGCCGTGCAGCCTTTGGTGTCGGTGATGTTGAACTGAATGTTGCCTTCGTCAGGAATGCTCTGGACATCGGCCACGCCGATGGTCGCGATGCTTCCGTTTTGGACCAATTGGATGTCGAACACTCCAGGGTCGTCAGCATTCGTCCAGGTGTAGTCCATTTGTTGGCCGCTGCCATTGCCGCTGCCAGGAACAAAACTGGACGAGACGTTCACCGTGGATCCTACGCAAATGGATTCAGGCAGGTTGGTGTTGTCGAGGTTGACTTCAGGAGCGTCGAACACATCCAGGGTCAAATCCCACGTGGTCTGGCAGACAGCAACTCCGTAATCCGCTTCCGCATTCAACGTCAACGTCACTGGGGTGGTGTTGTCCACGGCGAGGTTGATTTCAGACCACGGGACCTCCCAAGCGATGGGGCCAGGAGCGTCAAGGGACACGTTGTACACCTCGCCTGTGGTGGGGCCTGTGTAGGCCAAGCCGGATGCTCCTTCGAGGTTGCCCATCCAGTCCGCGCCTTCACAGACGTCGTTGTACGCAGGGTTTGCGAACGCCAGGGACACCTTGGGCAAGGGGTAGAGCTCAAGCTGATTGTCGTACAAGTAGCTCGAGGAGCACGTGCCGTCGTTGAGCGTCAATTCGAATCCCACCATCGTGGGCTCAGCCACCGGCCACTCCGCGGCATTGAGGGTCATGTTCGACACCACATCTACGTAATTGGCGGGATCGGAGGTCACTGTGTAATTGTCACCGTTGCTTCCAAACGCCGACCACGTGTACGTCAACGACGAGAGGTCGAGGGTAGGGTCGACCATGGGGTCGTCCATGGTGATGGTCACTTCGTCGTTTGAACACAAAGCATCCACCGACCACGCGATGTTTTGAGGCTGGGGAAGGTCGAGGATGTCCACCGTCGTGGTGGCTTCCACGGTACACCCAAGCGCATCGGTGACGGTCAGTTGCACGTCTCCCTCTGTGGCTTCGGCTCCTGCAAGCAAGGTGAGGCCAACGGTTTGGCCATTGGGCGCCACAAGGAAGTCGAACAATTCGCCCCCTGCATTCGCCCATGCAAAGGTCAGTCCCCCGTTGGGGTCGCTGAGGACCTCCACACCCAACGCCGCGCTGGAATTGGGGCAAAGGGCCACGTCCGTGCTCAAAGGCGCGATGTCGGGGTTTCCTTGAATAACCAAAGTCTGGGCAACCTCTGCCGTGCAGGTGTTGGTTGCGCTGGTTTGCGACGCCACCACCACAAGGTCGAGTTCGTCGTAGTTGCCACCGGGAACCACGACGCTCGTGACGTCTGGGGTGATTTGCGGACCGTTGCCGTCGTCGATGCTCCACTCGTAGGAGACGTTGGAGGCCACGCATCCGTCTGTGAGATTGAAGGCATTCACAGAGAGTTCAAGGTCGAGGTTGTCGCACAGCACCTCTGGAACCACCAGGTCAAAAGCGGGGCGTGGCGTGACGTCAAGGTCAAACGCATAGGGGTCCGAGGCGCACGGCAACACGACCCCGTCCACCACGTACGTCCGTGTCATCGTCAAACTCAACTCGGAGTCGCATGTGACGTCTGTGAAGGTGGGGGTAGGGAGGTCGCTGTTGGTGCCGTTGTAGGTCCATTCGTAGCTCAAACCAGGACCCGAAACCAAATCCATGGGTTCCACGTCGTCCCCCTCGCAGAGCGGAGCAACAGTGCCCGTGGGGTTGGGCGCCACGAAATATTCAATGAGGCCTTCAATGCTTTGGCCCACGCAACCAAAGTTGTCGGTGGGTGTCAACGTGACGATGGTGCTGCCAGAAGTTTCCGACAGAGGCACTGGAATGGTCAGGTCGTAGCCGTCTGCGCTGCTCAGCACATTGGCAGAACCGCCTCCAAGGTCAGAGGTCCACGCAAGGGTGGTGGAGGCACCTTCGACGGAGACCACCTCAGCCACCAGCGTGGCAATGTCTCCTTCGCACACCGCCGCATCGGGGGTGGTCCACGCCACGACGGGCATGTTCACCACAGGGATCGCAAACGTCACCGCCGATGAAGGGCATTCTGTGGCGTTGCCGTCGGGGTAAATGGAGTTTTGGGTGATTTCAATGGCGATTTCAAAGTCGACAGCGTCCCACGTGTAGGTCAGTCCATCTCCGCTGATGGTGTTGGGAAGGGGGGAAGTGGTCCACGTGTACGTTTCCTCCTGCCCCGAGTCGGCCTCGTCCACGATGGTGACGGTCAGCTGATCGCCCTCACAGAGGAAGTCAGGAACGGTGCTTGCTCCGTTGAAAAGGACCTCTTGCGGTTCTGGCGTGTACACGACCTGCGTGGCCGACGCTTCACCTGAACAGGTTTCAGTGAATCCGGAAAAGGTGTAGGTCAAGTCGACGTTTTGCACAAAGGCGTCGTCGTTGGAGGGAGAAGTGTACACGGCCGAAAGCAGGTCAGTGCCTGTTCCGTTGCTCCATGTGGCGGTGGCCACCGGGTCGTCGCCATTGGACATGGAGTAATCCGAGGCATCGATGTCACTTTCTACCACGGCATCCTCACCGTTGCAGATGGGCTCTGTCGACAACCCAAATTCAGGAAAGGCGACGGCCTCGATGTTCAATACATTGCTCGATGTCCCACACACGTTGCTGGCTTCGGCAGTCAACGTGTAGGCTCCGACCACGTCCAACGCGCTCGGCAAAAAGACCAAATTGACACTTGGCCCGTCGCACGCTTCACCCACGGCCGAACCATTTCCTGTGACAGGGTCAAAGCCCGCAGGACCGGTCAGGTTGTAGTTCAAGGTCATGGCAGCTTCTCCCACAGTGAAGGCAGAGATGTTGCCGGCCGTGGATCCACCCACACACGTCAACTGGTCGAATCCGGTAAGAACAGGCTGGCTTGGAGCTCCTGACACCTTGACGGTCGCGGGCAAGATTTCTTGGTTGGTGGTGGTCAACTCAATGAAGTTCAACACCCCCACGGTGTAACATCCCTGCTCGATGGGCGTGAACGTGAGGTAGGTAGAGTCCGACCACGCGTCGAGGGTGGTGCCCACAGCAGCGTCCAAGGTGACGTACGTGGCGAGCTCCGAGTCGCTCAGCAAGTCCCCATTGAAGAAAATCTGCCATGGGACATGGGTGACGGGGTTGTCGTCGCTGGCGTCAGGGACGTCGGCGGTGAACGTGACGCTCTCCCCGGTGCAGAGGTCTGTGACGGAAGTCGCCAGGCTGGTGGGAACAAAGTCTTCAGCCCAAACAACCGAAGAAGCAGATGGACCGATGAGCAAGGCCAAGAAGCATGCCACAAGCGTCCAACGACGTGGTGTCGTGAACACGGCAAGATTGCAGGTGAATCGAGAATTCATTCAGGTAAGGAATGTTCAGTCGAGCAAGTTACGGAGGACAGCCCATGCACCGAGGACCTCCTACGGAGAACTTGCCTCGAGACGTGGGAAACTTGCCCTTCACCCTCAGTAGACGCTTTTCAAGTCGAAAGTGTTGATTCCTTCTTCACAAGTGTTGATTTCCTTCGGGGGTCCCCCACCTAACTTGGACCCAAATCTCTAATCCTCTCACATTCATGAAACATCTTACGTTTTGTGCGCTCCT
>WTJL01000205.1:0-3210 GCA_011524845.1 Flavobacteriales bacterium
TCAACGAATCGGCCAACGAAACGGGCAACTTCACGGCGACGGTGATGACGTGGCCCACCGCCTTTGTCGACGACGACAGCACGTACACCAACTCGGTCTGGGAATCGTTCCTTGCGGGTCGCCGGTTCATTTCCGAGCGTCAAAACGAGCTCAACTACAACGACGAGCTGAATGAAATCGGGTACGCGCCAGGGTTTGGTCCGATCAGCCAAAACGTGGTGGTTCCCGCCTTCATGGCGGCCTACCTGGGCCTTGCGGCAGAAGACGTGCCTTTGGACGTCTTCCAAGCGCCGGTGCGTCCCAACTGGCGGGTGAGCTACGACGGTTTGTCGAAGAACCCCACGCTGAAAAAGACGTTCAAGCGGTTCAATTTGAACCACACGTACCGCAGCACCATGTCCTCGGCGTACACGACCAACCTCGGTTACGAGGGAGACGACCAAGGACGCCCCACAGCCACCGACCAGGGGGAATACCAAGACTACATCAGCCAGCGGCAGTTCAACACCGTCACAATCTCGGAGCAGCTGTCGCCGTTGGTTGGGGTGGACATGAGCATCAAAACGGCCAACGACAACGAGCCGCAGGTTCGCTTTGAGATCACCCGTGACCGCAACGTCAACCTCGGGTTGTCCAACTACCAAATCACCGAGACCAAGACCAAGGGAGTGGTGATTGGGGTGGGCTACAAGTTTGACGACGTGCCCAACCCGTTCTTGAAGACCTACGGCAAGCTGCCCATCAAGATGTTGAAGAAGACCGACCTCTTGGTGCGATGCGACGTCAACATCCGCGAAAACAGCACGGTCATTCGCAAAATGGTGGAGCAGCAAAACCAGGTCACTGCAGGCCAGCGCTTGGTGTCCATCAAGTTGAGCGGCGACTTGGAAGTGAGCGACAAAATGACGCTGCGGGCTTTCTACGACCAGCAGATCAACAAGCCCAAGGTGTCGACGTCATTTGCAACGACCAACATCAGCTCAGGGGTCGCGTTGCGCTTCAATCTGACCCAGTGATTTGGCCCCAACAGGGGTGAACAAATTGGGGGGCGGAGATGTACCTTCGTCGCATGAACATTCCAGACAACCTGAAGTACACCAAGGAGCACGAATGGGTGCGCCTCGAAGGTGACGTGGCCGTGATTGGCATCACGGATTTTGCCCAAGGCGAATTGGGTGACATTGTGTTTGTCGAAGTCGAGACCGTCGACGAGACGTTGGCGGCTGACGAAGTGTTTGGCACCATTGAAGCGGTGAAGACGGTGAGCGATTTGTTCATGCCCGTTGCCGGTGAAGTGGTGGAGTTCAACGAAACGGTGGAGGACGACCCGTCTTTGGTCAACGACGACCCGTACGGAGAGGGTTGGTTGATCAAGGTGAAGGTGGCGGACGCCGCTGCGGTGGACGGCTTGCTCGACGCAGCAGGCTACCAGGCCCACATCGGCTGATCCTTCGGCCATGGCCATGGCGGCTCCTCAGAGTGCCGGTCCCCGTGTGTGGTGGATTCCTGCGTGCTCTTCCATCGGGGTGGTGGCGATGCATCTGCTTCCAGGTTCCGACTTGGCCGCCGACACGTGGTGGGCCATGTGGCACATGGACAAACTCCTGCACGCGCTTGCTTTTTCAGGATGTGGATTGACCTGGGCCATCGCCTTGGCCAAACAGCGTCGCCTCCAAGGGGGGAGTCGAATGCTGGTGGTGCTGGTGGGGACAGCGCTCGTTTTCGGCACGGTCCTTGAAGCCATTCAGGGTGCGTGGATGCCTGGTCGGACCTTTGACCTCGCCGATGTCGCAGCGGATGCCGTCGGAGCCTTGTGCTCCTTGGGAGTCTTCTATGGCATCTTTGGCCAACGACCGGGCAGAATCGCAAGCGATTGATTAATTTCACCCCCTCAAACCCCGTCTCATGCTCCGCAGAAAGACCCCACAAGCCGACCTCGAGAACAAGCGCTCCACTTGGAGAGCCCTTGGATTCGTGGCATCTCTTGCCTTGATTTTGTCCGCCTTGGCGTGGACCTCCTACGACGTGGCCATCACCCGGGCCATCGACTTCGAAGCGGACCTGCTTGAAGACGAGGAAATTCCCGTGAACGTGGTGACCCCACCGCCGCCACCACCTCCTCCCCAGCAGACCACGGTGATTGAGATTGTGGACGACGAAGAAGAGATCGAAGAAGAGTTGGAAATCGAGGACATCGAGCTTGACGAAGACACGGAAATTGAGATCATCGAAGACGAGGAAGATTTCGAGGAGGACACGCCCTTCATGATCGTGGAGAACATGCCAGCCTTCGGACCTTGCTTGGACTTGCGCGGCGACGAACGTCACCAGTGCACGCAGATGGAAATCATCAAGTACGTCAGCAAGAACACCAAGTACCCACCCATCGCCAAGGATGCCGGCATCCAAGGCACGGTGTTTGTCTACTTCGTGGTGGGCAAGAACGGCAAGGTGCGAGACGTGAAGGTCTTGCGCGAGGTGGATCCCCGTTTGGACAAAGAAGCCACGCGCGTCGTGGAGAGCTTGCCTACGTTTGAACCTGGTCAGCAGCGCGGCAAGTCCGTGTCGGTGCAGTACACCATTCCGGTGAAGTTCATCATCCGGTAACGGTAAACCAGGAGATTCCTTCGAACCATCCGTCGACCGCCATCAAGGTGTAGACCAAAAAGAGGAGTGCCCCCCAAGGCATTCCTCTTTTTGCATAGAGGTAGATGCTCACGGTGTCGATGACCATCCAGTACAGCCAATTCGCGGGGTCGCCCTGAATCATCCACCATGTTCCCACCACGCTGAAGACCGTGGTGAAAGCATCGAGCTGAGGCATCGAACTGCCGCGGCTCTGAAGCCATGGCACTGCGCGCCACCATGCCAAGGCGCCCACCGCCAACGACAGGAGATGGGGTCCCCAGCCATGCGCAGTCACTGACCAATCGCTTGCGCCCGCAAGCCATGCACCGTATCCGGCCATGCCGAGATAGAAGGCATGCAGGCCCGTTTCCGCCAAGAGGTTGCGCTTCCAGCAGGCGAAGGCCATGCCCATTGCACCGACGCCTGCAAAGAGGTAGGCGAGGGGCAAGGTGCCGTTGAGGTAAAGCCAGGTGTAGGCGAGGTTGAGGATCACGCCCAGCACTTCTGCCAACCTCACCATGGCCATTGGCTCATCACGTGGTCGAGACGGGCCTCCACGGTGTCTCCTTCGGCGACGAGGTG
>WTJL01000205.1:3310-6635 GCA_011524845.1 Flavobacteriales bacterium
TCGTCAAAGGTGGATTCTTGCACCTTCCCGGCCACCACGTCAGAATGGGTGCGCGCGTGCTCTGGCACCCAAGCCCAGCCAAGCCGTTGGGCCAGCGCTTGAGACAAAGTGGTTTTTCCAGAGCATTCGACGCCGGTCACCACGATGCGCCGAAAAGGGGTCGGAAGGATCTCGCTCATTCTGTGGGGTAGGTCGTGAAGCCTGTGTCAAACTCACAGTCGCACGGTTCCGACAAATTGAGTTGGACGTCTGGAAGGAGCGCCTGCAGCATGTCCTGTTCTTCCACGGTCATTTCGTTGTGCAAAAGGTCCAAGATTTGGAGCCGTTCAAGGTTGCCCAAAGACGCGGGAAAGCGCGCAAGCACGTTGCCCCACAGGCTCAAGATTTCAAGTCCCGCCATCATGTCGATGTCCAGCGGAATGCCCCTCAGGTAGTTTTCTCCCAAACTCAGCTGTTCCACATGGGGCATCTTGAGCAACACCTCAGGAAAGTCTTGGATGCGGTTGTGGTCCGCCACCAAGGCCTTCAAATCCGTTTTTTCTTGAAGCCAATCGGGAAACGACTCCAACTTGTTGCGGCTCACGATGAGGTACGTGAGGTCATGGAGCAACATCAAATCAGGTGGCAGCGTTTTCAGTCGTTGTCGGCTCAGGTCCACCGCCAGCACCACTTCGCCGTTGGTTTGCGCTTGGACCGCCTGCTCGACGTCCTCGTACCACACCACATCGGCAGGAACATTCTGAACGACTTCACGACGGGCCTGTCCTTGGGCCCCAACCGCAATGGACCAACACACCGCCAACAGCAGCATGAAGGGCATCCGAGAGTTGGGTGTCTGTGCGTTCATGTCTTTTCAAAGGTCGGACGAAAGTCCTGAATGGGTCAACCCTTCATCGTGAAGGGGGAGGGCTGCCTGCAAGCAGGGAAAGGGCTCGCGTCCGATCGGCCTCCAACGCCGATTGGAGATCTGCTTTGGAGGGGAACTTGACTTCGCCACGCATCCAGTGCATCCAACGCACGTGCAGCTCCGTTTCGTACCAATCGCCCTCTGCGCCAATCACGTGCACTTCCACCGAGGGGCGTGCATCGTCGTGCAGGGTGGGTCGGGTCCCAACGTTGGCCATGGCCGGATGCCATTGGCCGTCCGGGGTTTGGCACCACACCGCATACACCCCGTGTGCAGGGAGAAGTTTGAGGGGGTCTTCCACACGCAGGTTGGCCGTCGGGAAGCCCAACTGCCGCCCCACTGCATCCCCATGCACCACCCGTCCCGTGGTGGGGTAGGGTGCACCGAGCCAGCTGTTGGCTTCGGCCACATTTCCTCGCCTCAAAGCTTCACGGACCTTGGTGGACGAGACCCTGACGTCCTTGACGCGGTGGGCGTCCAACGCTTCCACGTCAAAGCCGAGCGCTTCTCCCAAGGTTTGAAGGGTCGAAAAATCGCCAGCACGGTTGCGGCCAAAGCGATGGTCGTCACCGATGACCACCGCCACGGGTTGAATGCAATCGCCCATCAGACTTTTGGCATACTCCCATGGCGTCATGCGCGCCAGAGACAAAGTGAAAGGATGGAGGACCACATTGTCGAGCCCTGCATCGTCCAACAACGCCAAACGTTCGTCCAGGGTGTTCAAAAGTTCCAAACCGTGTCGCTCAGGGTCGAGCACGGTTCGGGGATGGGGATGAAAGCTCAGGAGGGTGGTCTCGGCATCGTATTTGGCTGCAACCTCCCGCAATTGCTGAAGAACAGCGCGGTGTCCAGCGTGAACCCCGTCGAAGGTTCCGACGGTCAAAACCGTGCGTCGGGCGCCGTCAGAAGGGGTTGGAAATTCGGATGCGTGGTGATGCACTCGCACTGTGCAAAGTTAGGTGCGGATTTTCGAGGCGAACGAACTATTTTTGCCTTCGATTTCACAAGCAAACCACACCAATGTCCGCACAAGGAACCATTGCACAAGTCATCGGCCCAGTCGTTGACATCCGCTTCCCCCAAGGAGTTGCCCTTCCCAAGATTCTCGACGCCCTCGTGGTCGAGCGCGCTGAAGGCAACCTGATTCTCGAAACCCAAAAGCACATCGGTGAGGACACCGTTCGCGCCATCTCCATGGAGGCGACGGAAGGTTTGAGCCGCGGCATGGCAGTCCAAGCCACCGGAACAGGCATCACCATGCCCACCGGCGAAGGCATCAAGGGCGGCCTGTTCAACGTGGTGGGTCAAGCCATCGACGGCATTGAGGGTCGTTCCTTCGGTGAAGGCCGTTCCATTCACCAAGCACCTCCCAAGTTCGAGGACTTGAGCACGTCGACCGACGTGTTGTTCACGGGCATCAAGGTGATCGACCTCATTGAGCCTTACGCCAAGGGGGGAAAGATTGGCTTGTTTGGTGGTGCCGGTGTGGGCAAGACGGTTTTGATCATGGAGCTCATCAACAACATCGCCAAGGGCTACGAAGGCATCTCGGTGTTTGCTGGTGTGGGTGAGCGTACCCGTGAAGGAAACGACTTGTTGCGCGAGATGATCGAATCTGGCGTCATCAAGTACGGTGAGGCGTTCGTGGAAAGCATGGAAGCCGGTGGATGGGACCTCACCAAGGTGGACAACAAAGAACTCGAGAAGAGCCAGGCGACGTTGGTGTTTGGCCAAATGAACGAGCCTCCGGGTGCACGTGCACGTGTGGCGTTGTCAGGTTTGACGGTGGCGGAGTACTTCCGCGACGGCGACGAGCAGAGCGGCGGTCGTGACATCCTCTTCTTCATCGACAACATCTTCCGTTTCACCCAGGCCGGTTCAGAGGTGTCCGCACTTCTCGGTCGTATGCCTTCGGCGGTGGGTTACCAACCTACGCTCGCGACGGAAATGGGTGCGATGCAGGAGCGCATCACCTCCACGAAGCGTGGTTCGATCACGTCTGTGCAGGCCGTCTACGTCCCTGCGGATGACTTGACTGACCCTGCACCTGCAACGACGTTTGCTCACTTGGACGCGACGACGGTGTTGTCTCGTAAGATTGCTTCACTCGGCATCTACCCCGCTGTGGACCCGCTCGACAGCACGAGCCGAATCTTGACCCCCGACGTGGTGGGCAAGGAGCACTACGACACGGCCGAGCGCGTGAAGGAGACCCTCCAGCGTTACAAGGAACTCCAGGACATCATCGCCATCCTCGGGATGGACGAATTGAGCGAAGAAGACAAGCAGACGGTGAACCGCGCACGTCGCATCAGCCGTTTCCTTTCTCAGCCTTTCCACGTGGCCGAGCAGTTCACGGGCATCCCCGGCGTCCTCGTTCCGATCGAAGACACCATCAAGGGCTTCAACATGATT
>WTJL01000035.1 GCA_011524845.1 Flavobacteriales bacterium
GTTTCCAAATGCTCCATGGCGAGAAGGAGGGCCGCTTGTCGTTTGGCCTCTTGAATCCGAGCGTGCTCGGCCTTGCTCAATTGGTAAAAGGCGAACACCTCTGTGTCGCTGGCGTAGGTGTCCACCAAGGTGAACCCTTCCAAATCTTCGTTGGTCGTGCTCTCAGAAGAGTAGGTGAACGACTCGGACAGCCACTCGTTCACCTGCAAAGTGCGCGTGGTGGACGTGGATTGCACCTGCACACGAATCTCACGGGAGAGGTTGTCGAGTGCGTGTTGCTTGGCCACCGCATCTGCGTCGAGGGGGTGGACCAACTTGGAGGCCGAGCCGATGCCGATGTAGTGCCCCGGCTTGACAGGCGATTGCAAGACCCAGTCGGGCAGCAGGGCCGCGGTGTCCTGGGAGTTGGAACATCCCGCAACCATGGAGCACAAACAAAGGAGAGGTAGAGTGAGTCGCATGCGGTCAGGGGATGAGGGTCAGCAATTCGTGCTCGATGGCGGCTTGGAGTTGGGAGGCCAAAGCTTGGCCCGCTTCGTCGGTCAAGGCATCGGCGCTGCGGATCGACTGTCGGGCAGAGAGCAGGCGGTCACGTTCCGCACGCGCGCCTGAGCCGGTTCGCGCTCCGGAGTGCCCTCCGAGGTAGAACTTCGAGGTGTTGCCCCCGTAGGCGATGTAGCGGATGTTGTCCGACGCTCGGCCGTAGAGGGTGTTGGACGACACGACCTCTCCCGTGGTGGTGGAGATGAACTTGAAGGTGCACGCAATGTCGATGGACGCGTCTTGCGAGAACTCCCGGTACTGCACTTGGCGGTACTTCGTTTCATAGTACTTCTTGCCCTCCTCGTTCACGCGTTCCACCTTGTATTGCTCGTAGCCGGTTTGGTAGCTGGACAACAAACGGCTCTGGCGGTGGTCGCAGGTGGTGATCGTGGCTTTGAGCAAGGCTTTGGCGCCGAGGAGGTTGCCGATTTCGACGTCGCCTCCCGAGGTCAGGCCGCTCATGCCCATGCTTTGTTCTTGGAGGATCAAGGCCAAACTCTCCCGGTCCACCACCCGCAAGAAGGGGTCTTCCGATCCCATCAGGGCCTGTTCCACCAGCGATTGAATTTTGACTTCGAGGTTGACGCGGCTCGATCCGTTCTTGAAATCGACCAAGGCCACAGTGAATCGACCGTCCTCGAGCACATTGGCGAGGCGGGTCGTGGCGTCCTTGTAGGTGGGGTCCGTGTCGGTCACCTCGGAAAATTCGCGATGTGCGGCACGGAATTGGTCCGCCTCTTGGGCCACCACGCCGCGGCGGTACCGAGGCTCGCAGTACGACACGTTGCGAAGGGCAGGGGCATCTTGGTAGGCAGGGTCGAGCTTGAGGATGGCGTCAAATTCCACCAGCGCTTCGTCGAACATCTCTTGCTCAAGCAAGATGTTGGCCTGACGGTAGGAGGCGTCGAGGTGGGCGTTTTTGACCGTCTCGTACGTGGCGCGCTTGGCCTCTGGAAACGCCAAATCCACCCCAACCGCTTCCAACTTCTTGTCCCATGCCTCGGCGTCGTGCCAGGCATCGAGTGCCGTCTCGCGCTGGTCGTAGGCCACGGCTTCGTCGAACGATGCAATGTGTTGCGCCAAGACCACCTGTCCCGCCCGTTTCAGGCCCACCATGGCGTCGATGTTGGAAGGCTTTTTGATCACGGCCGTGTAGTAGAGGTTGGCCGCCTGGCTCATCATGCCGGCTTCCTCCATTTTGGCCCCACGTTTCACAAAGGCCTTGGAGCCGTTGCAGCCAGGCAACACAACGGCCATGCAAGCCACTGCAAGTGCGATGGCCATGGTGGAAAGGGAGGGCAAAAAGGAGAGTTTCATGGGTCTTGGAATCGTGCCACCGAAGGTAGGCATTCTGCAAGCAAGCAAGGCCCGTGCCAAAACCGGTCGTGCTACCTTGCATGCATGGCAGAACACAAGGTGATTTTGGTCCTCGGTGCGGGGAGAAGCAGCTCGTCGTTGATCGCGCATTTGCTCGGTCAAGCAGAAGCAGAGGGGTGGGAGATTCACGTGGGCGATTTGGACTTGGCCGCCGCCCAATCGAAGGTGGGGGACCACCCAAGGGGCGTGGCGTTTGCCTTGTCGGGTTCGGATGCGGCAGACCGCAACGCCCGGATTGAACGTGCCGACCTCGTCGTGAGCATGTTGCCTGCCTTCATGCACGTCGACGTCGCCAAGGTGGCCATTGCGGCCGGCGTCAACGTCATCACCCCGAGCTACGTGTCTCCGGAGATGAAGGCGCTCGATGCAGACGCTCGAGCTGCGGGCGTTCTCGTCCTCAACGAATTGGGCTTGGATCCTGGCATCGATCACCTCAGTGCGATGCAGGTCATCGACGACATCCGCGAACGCGGCGGGCGCATGGTTGGCTTTGCGTCGTACTGCGGAGGTCTGGTGGCCCCGGCCTCCGACGACAACCCCTGGCATTACAAGTTGAGCTGGAATCCGCGCAACGTTGTGCTTGCGGGGCAGGGAGGCTCGGCGACCTTCTTGGACCAAGGCAAGGTGCGCGTGGTGCCTCCCCATCGGACCTTCCAAACCCTGACCCCCATCGAAGTGGAGGGGCGTCCGTACGACGGGTACCCCAACCGGGATTCGCTCGGGTACCGGGAACTGTATGGCTTGCAAGAGGTGGAGACCCTGGTTCGAGGAACCCTGCGCAGCTCAGGATTCAGCCAGTCGTGGGACGTGTTGGTGCAACTGGGCATGGTGCGCGACGACGCCACCTTGACGTGGCCTGACGGGGTGTCGTGGTCGGAGTGGACCCGTTCTTTCTTGCCTGCTGACGCCGAACGCGGTCAGGACGTGAGAACGGCCGTGGGGAAGGTTTCAGGAGCCAAGGACGAGGACCTTGACCGATTGGCGTGGCTGGGCTTGTTCGACGAGTCGTCTGGCCCGACGCGCCTGACAGGAACCCCCGCTCAAATCATCGAGGACCTCGTGACCGAGAAGTGGGTGCTGGGTCCCGAAGACCGGGACATGATCGTCATGTGGCACCGCTTCGACTACGAATTGAACGGCGAGCGCAAGGCCATGACGAGCAGCCTGTGTCTGGAAGGCAAAGACAGCGTCTTCACCGCCATGAGCGACACCGTGGGCTTGCCCATGGCGCTGGCGGTCAAACCTTTGCTCGCGGGTGACTTTGGCACCACGGGGGTGGACGTTCCGATGTCCAAGACCTATTACGAGCCCTTGCTCAAGGGACTTGCTGAATTGGGCATTCGGTTTGTGGAAACGGAAGTGGACGTGGCGTGATGGGGTGGATGTCCACATGGTGGCTCTGGGGGCCTTGGTGTTGGACGTGCTGGACGTGCGCCGACGCCCCAGCTTGGCCTGCCCATGGCGAAGCCAACGCCCGTTGGGTGCGCGAAGCCATTGCGTGGAGAATGAAAGTGGGGCTGAACGATTGTCCCGACATCGTGCCTGCTTTGGACGCCTGGACGCTCGAATGGTTGAGCCAATCGAAGGACATCCACGTGGACGTTGAAACGGCCGAGTGGCCGTTCCTCGCGTACGCGCCGGAACTGCAGTCCGTGTTGGTGCAGCGTTTGGCATGGGACGTCTTGAGCTTCAAAAAAACATCGGACGAGGAAGTGGTCAGGGACGTTCGTGCCGTGGCCAAGCGAAGCGACGCCTTGTGGGACGACGCGCTGAAGAGGGCCTTCGACAACGCGGAAGGTTTGGCCAAACGCCGGGACGCCCAGCGCTGATCGGCTTCTTGACATTTGGGGCAAAAAAAAGGAGGCCGAAGCCTCCTTGCAGGTCCCTTCTACGCCAGGGCTGGGCCCATGAGCGCATTTCCATCCGGGCATACGTTTCAATCTTGGATGCGTTCCGAAGAACTTGAGGGAGTGAACGAATGCTCCTGTGAAAAGGTTGCGATGTGGTACGGTATTTTTGACCCACATGCGCACCTTCGACATCCCCGAGTTTTACCGCAGCCCCATCATCTCTCGCGTCAAAGCGAAGCGCAAGGCGCTGGATCCCAGGAAGCAAGACTTCACGCCCTCCGAGCTCGACTTTGGCAAGGTGCGCATTCGGTTGGCGCGCCATTTTGGGTTTTGTTTTGGGGTGGAAAACGCCATTGAAATCAGCTACAAGGCGGTGGATGAAAATCCGGGCAAGCGCATTTTTCTGTTGAGTCAAATGATTCACAACCCCGAGGTGAATGCAGACTTGCAAAGCCGCGGGGTGCAGTTTCTGCACGACACGTTGGGCAACGAACTCGTTCCACTGGACACGTTGGAGGCGGACGACGTGGTGATCGTGCCGGCGTTTGGTGCCACCGTGGAGCTCGAGCGTCGCATGGCGTCGCTGGGTGTGGATGTCCAGAAATACAACACCACCTGTCCGTTCGTCGAGAAAGTTTGGAAGCGTTCCGCCCAGCTGGGAGGAAAGGCGTTCACCGTGGTCATCCATGGCAAACCTCAGCACGAGGAAACCCGGGCCACGTTTTCCCATGCGGCAGAGACCGGCCATGCGTTGGTGGTGAAAAACGCGGAAGAGACGGAGTTCCTGGCCACGTGGATGGAAAACGGTCGGAAGGACGTGGAGGCGTTTTGGGCCCGCTTCGAAGGGCGAACCACCCAGGACTTCGACCCTCAACAGCACCTGCGTCGCGTGGGGGTGGTGAACCAAACCACCATGCTCGCCTCCGACACCCAAGCCATTGCGGACCGCATCAAAGTGGCGGTGGATGCCGATCCAGAGGGAGAGTTCGCCAACACGCGGGACACGTTGTGTTACGCGACCAACGACAACCAAAGCGCCACGCGCGGAGCCTTGCTCGCCGGCGGGGCGGACGTGGCCCTTGTGGTGGGGGGCTACAACAGCAGCAACACGTCGCATTTGGTCGAACTCTGCGAGGAACACATGCCCACCTACTTCGTGCGCAACGAATTGGAATGGAAAGAAGATGGGGTGCACCACTTCGACATCCACACCGGGGAAATGAAGGTCACCGCGCAGCCGCTTCCGGAGGCCGACGGCGAGGGGGAGGCGCCCACGGTGATGATCACCTCAGGAGCCTCTTGTCCGGATGCGAGCGTGGAGCGCGTCCTTCGCAAAGTCTTGGCGCATTACGGTGGACGAGATGTGGAATCCGTGTTAACGGAATTTGAGCGGACCCACGCCTGACCACCCGTACCTTCGAGGGCATGAAAGCGCCCAAGCTACGCGGCCCCTTTCGGAACGTGCGAACCGAACCCCGCACCTTCACGTTCAAGTCTCGTCACTTGCCCGATTCTCGCCCTGAGTGGGAAGAGCGCAAGCGCCGTGTCGAGGAGGAAGTGAATGGCGCGTCGGACGGTCCGCGTCCCATCAAATTCCGACAAGGAGGGCGCAATGCCGAAGGCCGTGCCGCCCGACGTGCCGCGTCGGTTCGTGCGAGCCGGATGGCGGCACTGCGCGCAGGTGTCGTAGCGCTGGTGCTCGTGTACTTGACGTACCGTGCGATTCTTTGGGTGGAGTCTCACGACTACGGCCGATTCCTTCACTTCATGCAATCCAACGGATGAGCCAAACAATCCACGTTCTTCCCGACCACGTTGCCAACCAAATTGCCGCAGGCGAGGTCATTCAGCGCCCTGCATCGGTGGTCAAGGAGCTGGTCGAGAATGCCGTGGACGCTGGCGCGACGTCAGTGGAAGTGCACGTGCTTGACGCCGGTCGAACGTCCATCCAAGTGCTGGACAACGGCGCGGGGATGAGCGCGGAAGACGCCCGCGTGTGTTTTGAACGTCATGCGACGTCGAAGCTTCAATCCGCGGACGACCTGTTTGCGCTGGCCACGAAGGGTTTCCGCGGCGAGGCCCTTGCTTCGATCGCGGCCATTGCCCATGTGGACGTCACGACCTGTCAAGCAGGTGCCGACGTGGGCACCCTGGTCCGATGCCATGGGTCGGAGATCGTGGGAGAGGAACCCAAGGCCCGTGCCGTGGGGACGACCTTTCATGTGAAGAACCTCTTCTACAACGTTCCGGCGCGACGCAACTTTCTGAAATCCGATGCGGTCGAGATGCGCCATGTGGTGGACGAATTTCAGCGCGTGGCGTTTGCCCATCCCGGCATTGCATTCACCTTGACCCACCAAGGCGCCAACCTCTTCCAACTCAAGCCCGGGACGATGCGTCAGCGGATTGTGGGCATTTTGGGTCCCAAGCACGACGAACGCCTCGTGCCTGTGCAGGAAGAGACCGACGTGGTGTCGATCGAAGGGTTTGTGGGCAAGCCGGACTCCGCACGAAAAACGCGGGGCGAACAGTTCTTGTTTGTGAACGGCCGATTTGTCAAGCACGGGTTGCTTCACCGCGCAGTGGTTCGGGCCTACGAAGGGCTCATCGCCGAAGGGCAACACCCGCTCTATGCGTTGTACCTCACCGTCGATCCGGCGCGCGTCGACGTCAACATTCACCCCACCAAGATTGAGGTGAAGTTTGAAGAGGAGCAGCCCATTTTGGCCATTCTCAAATCTGCCGTCAAACGTGGCCTTGGCGCCCACAACGTTGCCCCGACCATCGACTTTGACGCCGAAGTGGGGTTGAACATTCCTGATTTGAAGCCCGGCACCGACGTGCAGGAGCCCACCGTGCGC
>WTJL01000090.1 GCA_011524845.1 Flavobacteriales bacterium
GTGATCTGGCACTACGGAGGGACCAACGGCTACCAATCCAAGTTGTACCGCATCAACGGCGGAGGACACGATTGGTTTGGCGCCTTTGGAAACATGGACGTCAACAGTGCGGTGGAGATGTACGACTTCTGGCGCCAGTTCTGTGAAGGCACGGCGGACATCGAGGAGACTTCCACGCCCGAGCAATCTCTGTTCAGCCTGAACGGGTCAAATGGTGTGGTGGCACAAGAATCGTTTGAATTGCTTGTCGTCGATCTGACGGGACGCACCGTGTTGCGCCGTCCGATGCTGAAAGGTCAACAGGTCAACTTGATGTCCCACCAGGGGATTCATTTGATCGTGGGCCGAACGACTACAGGCATCCAAACCGTCAAAGCATTCTTGGGCGGAACGGCCAAGTGAGGCGGTTGTCTCTCTGACCTAAATGCGCTGGAGGGTGGTTCTCCGATGGGGAGAATCCACCCCTCCAGTGTGGTCGATGGCCTGAGGCTCGAACAACACGATCCACGTCTCTTCCTCTGCACAAGGCTTGTGTTCCACACCGCGTGGCACCACAATCATGTCTCCTTGCCGGACGCGCTCCGTTCGGTCGCGGAAGTGCATGGTCAATTCCCCCTTGAACACAAAGAAGAGCTCGTCTTCGTCGTCGTGGGCATGCCACACAAAATCCCCTTGGACCTTCGCGATTTTGACGTCTTGACCGTTCAAAGAGGCCACGACCCTCGGGTGCCAGTGGTCGTCGATGAGGTCAAATTTGGAGGCGAGGTCGATTGGGAGCATGGGCAGGAAATCAGTTGTCTTTGGACAGCTCGCGGGCACGCTTCCAGCGCTGCGGATAGACCACGAGCTGAATGAAGTTGAACTCCATGTGTTGCAGGCTCAAGGTGTGGTTGGCTTCGCCATGGTCGAGTTGGAGTTGGGGAGGGATGCGCAGGTTGGTGCGCAACACCCAAAAATCGCCTTTCTCGCTTGGGCGAATGTCCCACCCAAACACGATGTGCCAGGGCGTTGGATCGAAGGTGAGGTCGGTGAGTTGTTCTCCGGCGTCCCATTCTTCAAGGCCAATGCGCTCCCGCGAGACCCCCACACCCACGTAGGGCACAAACCCGTGGTAGTCGCCCAAGAATTTGTAGGCCTCGAGAATGGTGCTGTTTCTTGAGATCACTTGTTCGAAGTCGTAGGCGCTTCGCTTTTGGGTCATGGCGCGTTGGGACACGGCCACCACAGCATCGGCTTTGGTGAAGTGCCATCCCAGGGCGAAGTCTGGGAAGATGATGGGGAAGCTTTGGTCGTCGAGGTAGGGGCGTTCTTCCGTGATGTAGCTCGAGCTGGCCACGGGAAAGGCGGAGGAAGGACCTGCGGCAAGGAAGAGCCCTTTGCCGTTGCTCAGGGGCAGCTCCTCGTTGAGGGTTTTGTTCACGGGGTTGGCCGCCACCGAGGTGGTTTCGAGGGACAGGTTGAGGCCCACAGACACGGTCCACCCCGGCCAGCGGTCGGCATTGGCATCTGGGGTGCGCGACAAGTAGGTTTCGAAGTCAGGACGCAACAGCTTGCTGACGTCCAAGGTGAAGTAGCCGTTGTCTGTGGCCCATCCGAGTCCGGCGTCCACCATGCCCTTGATGCGGGTGGTTTTGTAGCTCGTTTCCGGGGTGTCACCTTGTCGGTAGCGCCACGGCGAGAATTTGTAGCCGAGGTAGGGGCGAACCTTGTTGTCGCCGACCGCCCAAGGGTACGCACGGAGGCCCGTGAACGTGCCCATGCCGATGCGGTTGACGACCTCGTCCTCTTCCAACTTGAGGGGCACTGTGTTGATCGCCACGTAAAAGTCGGCGTGGCCCCAAAAATGCGTGGCGCCGATGTTCACCGCGGGCGAGACAAACGCGCTGCGGTCGAAGATTTGGGCGGATTCTCCCTCGGCATTCAACAGCCCCTCGCCCATGGAAGGCACGCCGTGCAGGCTGACGCCCCAATACGACTTGGCAAAGGCATGGCGGTGGTCCCAATCTTGTGCGAAGGTGGTCATGGCCGCGAGCATGGCCCACGAGGTCATCGTCCAACGGAGGAGAAGCGTCATGACACGAAGGTAGGGTCAGTGGGATGCCGGCACGAGGTGGAAAATCTTCCCTGCGCCTTCCACTGCGACAAACACGTCGCCGCTTGGGTTGCGTGCAATGTCACGCACCCGTCCCACGCCTTCCAGCAACCGGTCGCGCTTCGCCACGCGGCCTTCCTCCAGGTGCAGGCGCTCGAGGTATTCGAAGCTCAGCGATCCCGCGAGGAGATCTCCCTGCCACGCCGCGGGCCATGGGCCTCCGTGGATCGTCTCAAACCCGCACGCCCCAATGGAGGGCAGCCAGTAATGCAGGGGCTGCTCCATGCCCGCCATGGCCGTGTCGCGCGTGATGATGGTGCCCGTGTAGTTTTTCCCAAACGTGATCACCGGCCATCCGTAGTTCCTTCCGGGCTGCACCACGTTGATTTCGTCGCCCCCTTTGGGACCGTGTTCGTGGGTCCAGACTTGGCCCGTTTGGGGGTGCACAAACATGCCCTGCGGGTTTCGATGTCCCCACGACCAAATCGACGGCACCGCCCCGTCTTGTCCCACGTAGGGGTTGTCGGCGGGCACGCTCCCGTCCATGTTGAAACGGTGCACCTTTCCGGGAGACGTCGTCAGGGTTTGGGGGTGAACGTCACGCTTTCCGCGTTCCCCGCACGTCAGGTACAATTTGCCGTCCCCCCCGATGCCGACGCGGCTGCCGTAGTGGTGGTGGGTCCCTTCGTACGGAAGGGCCACAAACAACTCCTCCAACGGTCCGAGCGCTTTCGTGTCGGCGCGCCACTCGGCACGGACCAGCGCAGTCGCCGACCGCTTGTCGTTTCCGGGCTCGTCTTTGCTGTAGGTGAGGTACACCCACTCGGTTCCTCGCTCGGGATCTTCCCAATGCATGACGTCGAGGAGCCCGCCTTGACCGCGCACGTGGATGTCGGTGGGGCCACCTGTCACCTCGGTCATCCGTCCCGCTTCGCAATGCCAAATCCGCCCTTCCCGTTCCGTGATCAACAACGTGGTGTCGTTCAGAAAGTCCATGCCCCACGGCGTTTCGAGGCCGTCGACCAGCACGTTGGCCCGAACCGTCAGGTCGTCCGTCACCGTCACGGCCGGCGCCTCCGGCTTGAAGCTGCGTTCACTCGCTGCGCGATCCAGCACATACGCCGTCAATTCCGCCACCGCCTCGTCGTCCATCACGTCCCCGTAAGCCGGCATGCCCAGCAGTTCGTAGCCTTCGCGGATGACCCGCTCAATGTCCTCCGGAGTGCTCCCCAACTTCCACGTGCGCCCCACAAAATCCCGGCCTTCCGGTCCGTGACAACTGCTGCAAAACTGCGTGTAAGAGGCTGGAGCCGTCTTCGGATTGGGCATGGAAGAAGCAGCACCCTTGTCACGTGACTGGAAGCTGAGCAACAACAGGCCAAAGGCAACGGCACAGAGGAGAAAAAGTCGAGGCATGGGTCCAAGGTACAGTCCGTTCCCCGGGATCTGGTCGCAGCACATAAAGGGCAGAATGTCGACACGTTTACTTTAGGCCCATGAAAACAAGCGTGAAACTCTTCTTGACTTTGGCCTTGGCCTGCTTTTCTGCCGTGGGATTCGCCCAAAACGTCGCGCTGACCGGCACGGTGGTGGAAAATGGAAATCCCTTGGACTTGGTGGGCATTTCCGTTGCGGGGACCACGGAGGGGACGTACACGGGCCCCGACGGGCGGTTCGAATTGTCCCTGGCCGCCGGAAAATACCAGGTGGTGGTGTCGCTCATCGGTTACCGACAAAAGGCACTTTCTGTGGATTTGACGTCAGGCCAAGATTTGGATCTCATGCTCGATTTGGCCCGAGGCATCGACTTGGAAACGGTGGTCGTGACAGGGTCGCGTGCGGCCCAACGCACGGCATTGGAAAGCCCGGTTCCGGTGGATGTGCTCGACGTGCAGGAACTGACCACCGCAGCACCTCAAGTCCAGTTGAACGCGTTGCTCCACACGGTGGCGCCCTCGTTCACCTCCAACACCCAACGCATTGCGGACGGCACCGACCACATTGATCCCGCGACCCTTCGTGGATTGGGTCCAGACCAAGTGCTGGTGTTGATCAACGGCAAGCGCCGTCACACGAGTTCCCTCGTCAACGTCAACGCCACAGGAGGTCGAGGCAGCGTCGGAACCGATTTGAACGCCCTCCCCGCATCGGCCTTTCAAGACATTGAGGTGCTTCGCGACGGGGCAGCGGCGCAGTACGGCTCCGACGCCGTCGCAGGCATTTTGAATTTGCAATTGCGCGAAGACGTCAACGACCTCAATGTGGCCGTTTCGACGGGGGCACACTTGACCTCCAGGGTGGGTCCGTTCCAAGGGGAAGTGCCACCCATGGACGGTGAAGTGGTGAATGTCGCAGCCAATTACGGCGTCCCATTGGGCGACCGGGGAGGACTCATCCACGCAACCGGAGAATTCAACTTCCGTGGCAACACACAACGGATGGAGTCGTTCGAAGGCCAAATCTTCAACGGCTTCAATGCCATCGAGCGCCTCGCCTTGGACGACGGCATCCGGGCAGAAGAATTGACGCTGTCAGACATTCAGAGCTACGCGCAACAGATCGAGTGGTTCTCCGATTCCACGCAGGCTGGCATTGCTGGGTTGACGTCAGTCGATGGGCTTTCGGATTGGCTGCTGTTTGACGCCACAGAAGAGGAATTGCAAGCCCGCGGCCAAACACGAGAAGACTACAACTTGCTGTTTGGCCAGTCTGAAGTGACGGAGGGCAAGGCCTTTTTTCATGGCCGCTTGCCAGTAGGTGACCCGGAGAACAATGCCGAGGTGTATGCCTTCGGCGGGACGAGTTACCGCCAGGGGTGTTCTGGCTGTTTTTACCGCTTGCCTCACCTGCAGCGGACCTTGACGTCGATCTACCCGGACGGTCACTTGCCCTTGATTCGTTCAGACATCAGCGACAAGAGTCTGGCGGCAGGGATTCGCAGCACCGTCGGAGGTTGGGACACCGACTTCAGCATTGTTCAGGGATCCAATGAATTCCTGTTCACCATCGACCAAACGTCCAATGCCACCTTGGGCTCCAGTTCACCGACGGTGTTCGAGGCGGGGGGACATGCATTTGAGCAAACCACGTCCAATTTCGATGCGAACCGGATGTGGGAGCCAGAGAGGGTGCAGAGCTTGAGCTTGGCTCTGGGGGCGGAATACCGGTTTGAGCGGTACCGTGTCATGCCAGGCCCGCCCAATTCATACCTGAATTACGACGTGAACGGCGAAGAAGTGACGGCGACCACGCCGGACAGTTTGCAAGTCGCGGATGTGTTGGGGCGTTTGCGGCCTTCCGGAACGCAATGCTTCCCCGGATACCGTCCCGAAAATGCGGTGGATGCGCGTCGGAGCAACGTTGGTTTTTACGCCGATGTGGAGTCGGACATCACCGACCGTTGGTTGGCGACAGCAGCACTGCGCTTTGAAAACTACTCTGATTTTGGAACCACGCTGAACTACAAAGTGGCCAGCCGATTCAAGGCCTCTGAACTTGTCTCGTTCCGGGCAGCTCACAGCACCGGATTCCGAGCACCGTCGCTGCAGCAGAAATATGCGAACCGCACGAGCACCGTATTCTTCAACGTGGACGGCGTGGTGTACGGGCGGCAGTTTGGGGTGTTCACAAACGAGAGCCGCGCGGCTCAACTGCTCGGCATTCCAGAATTGGAGGAAGAGACCAGCAAGCACTACAGCGCGGGACTTACGGCTCGTGTCCCTTCTTGGAACCTGAAATTTTCTGTGGACGCATTCCGCATCGACGTGGCCGATCGCGTGATTTTGACCGGTTTCTTTGAGCCCGGCGACGATGCGGAATTGCAGGCCATTTTTGACGAGGCGGAGGCCGGATTGGCCAGCTTTTTTGCCAACGCCATTTCCACCAACAGCCAAGGCGTGGAACTTGTGGCTTCCCAGAGTGCAGAGTTGGGTCCTGACGTCTACATGAAAACGGATGTGGCGGCAAGTTTCAACCAAACCCGATGGGACCAAGATGCGGGAATTTCTGCGTCTCAATTGCTGATCGACAAGGGCTTGGTCGATGTGTACTTCGACCAGCAGTCACGGGTGTTGCTGGAGCGCGGTACCCCGAACACCCAAGTGTCCTTGGGCCACAACCTGTTTGTTGGCGAATGGCAGGTCTACCTCCGGAACACGTATTTTGGATCCACGGTGGAGGCGACGAACAACGCCATTTTCGATGAGGATTTGAACGTGTTGGAAGACAGCCCCATCGATCCGGTCAACGACCCCAAGGTGTTGACTGACTTGACGCTCACCCGAAAGTTGGGGACATCTGCCCGGTTCACTGTAGGGGCCAACAATGTGTTTGACGTGTACCCGGACCGTCTGGATCCGGCGTTGAGCTCGGACGGACGATTCCCTTATGCGCGGTACTCGCCGCAGTTTGGCATCGGTGGTCGGTACGTGTTTGTGCGCACCACCTTTGATCTGAAGTAAGGGCGATGCCTCACGTCTGTTGAAGCCGCTCTTCAATCAGCTCGGAGGCAGGAGTCGACAGGTAGGGGCGGAGCAC
>WTJL01000081.1:0-1750 GCA_011524845.1 Flavobacteriales bacterium
CACACCGTTGCTGATGCCGTGTTCGGCGTAGCCAGGCACAACGTTGCCGTTCACGCGAACGATGCCGTTGGTGGGGTCGCCTTCCGGCGTCCGCTTGGCCAACTCAAATTGGATGAAGGTGTCCACTCCGTTGCCGTCGCCTGTGGTGCCTTCTTTCTTTCGGAAGTCGTTGTTCATGCCTTCAATGGCGGACAAGACCTGCGCGTCACTGATGTTCTCGTCGACGCCTACAGGTGAACCCCGGTGGATGACATGCACCACCACAGGAATGGTGTACGTCTCCATGTTGCGGTTGGAAGACGCTTGCAAGCGCTGCACGGCGTCGCGCACCGCCTGGAAGTTTCGGGCATAGGGTTCCGACTGCTCCATTTCTGCGTAGTGCAAGGCGTCGGCCGAGCATTGTTCATCCGACTGGGCCCACGTGGAGCCGATCAGTCCAAACATCAGAAGGAGGGAGGTGAGAGAAACGCGCATGATGGAAATTTTGACAGGGTTGGCTCTCTTTACGGGCCGTCTTCCCTCTCGGTTTCAGTCTTGCGCAACGAAAAACCCCAACGGACGAATCCATTGGGGTTTTCAGGTGTTTTTTATCAGTTTTTATACCGAAGCCGTCACTTGGACGTCACTTTGATGAGCTCCACTTCGAAGATCAACGCCGCGTAAGGGGGAATGGCCCCGCCCGGCGCAGGACGTGCACCGTAGGCCAAGTCCTGGGGAATGTAAAACGTGGTTTTGCCGCCTTCTTTCATCAGCTGCAAGCCTTCGGTCCATCCGCGGATCACGCCGTTCAAAGGGAAGGAGATGGGTTCGCCACGCTTCAAGCTTGAGTCAAACTCGGTGCCGTCCAGCAGGGTGCCGCGGTAGTGCACCGTCACTTCGTCGTTGGCGTCGGGAGAAGCGCCCGTCCCTTCCACGGTGTGGCGGTACTGCAAGCCAGAGTCTGTGGTGGTGATGCCTTCTTGGTTGGCGTTGTTGGCCAAAAACGCCTCGCCCGCCTCTTTGGTGGCCTTGGCCTTTTCCTCTTTGAGCTTCATCATTTCAGTGCGCACAAGGGCGTCGGCCTCCGACGCCGACATGGTGGCGTCACCTGCCAAGGTGGCCTCAAAGCCAGACTTCAACGATTCACCGTGCACAGAAGACAAGCCTTCGTTGGACAGGTTGGTGGCGAAAAGCACGCCAAGGGCATAGGACAAAGAATCCATGGATGGGGATTGGGTGGTTTGGTCAGGGGTTGGGGCTTTTCGCTTGTTGCGCTGCGCGGAGGCTGTCAGTGAAAATCCCAAGGTCAAGGCCAAACAAAGGCCCATCGCCCCCCTAGAAAGAATGTTGTTCATGAGGTCAAAGTTCGCACGAAAACCTTGTGGTTCTCGGAGGATTGTTCAGGATCCAACACGTACCCGAGTTCGGAGAACGAGTCCAGAGCCTCCGGGCGCTCAATGCCCTTCGTCAAGACGTGGCGTGCCATGGCCCCGCGCGCGGTTTTCGCAAACGAGGAAATGGACTTCAAAGTGCCTCCGCGGTTCTCCAAAAACGCGCAATTCACGACGGGTCCTTGGTCCCATCCGTGCAAGGCCACGTCTCCGTATTCGGCGCTGGCCAAGTTGAGCACCAGGTCGTGGCCGGATTGGCGCTTGGCGTGGGCAACGGCTTCGGGCAGTCGGGTTTTCCAAAAGGCCGCCATGGTCTTGACATCAGGTGCGTGGCTCCAAGCTTGTCCCATTTCAAGACGCACGGGAGCGTAGGCATCCAA
>WTJL01000081.1:1850-3381 GCA_011524845.1 Flavobacteriales bacterium
GAGGATTCGCTGGCGCTGAACGTGACCGTCACCACGGATGCGTGGGGGTACGAATTGTACTGGGAATTGATTGATGCCAGCGCGGAATGCGGCGACGGCAGTGCCTTGGTGTGGGGAGGCAACCCCGAGGTGGGGTGCGGAGAAGGCGTTCCAGGATTGCCTGGTGAGGTCTATCCCAACAACCAAGTGATCGTGGCGCCCACGGTCTGCGTGAGCGAGGAAGACAGCTTGGTGCTTGTGCACCGCGACAGCTACGGGGACGGAGGATCGCAATTTTCCATTGCCCTTTCTGGAAACGAGGCCTTTGCCTACGGCGGCACGGGGGGTGGAAACGATTGGGTGTTTCAACCCGTGGTCATTTCTGGGGATTTACCCTGTTTGGCAGAGACCATTTATGCCGACAGCGCCAGCTGGGTCGGCAGCACGAGCGACGCAACGGTGTCGCCTAACGAACCCGCGCCTCCCGGACTGGGATGCGGCACGTTTGGCGGATGGTGTGAATCTGGTTTGAGCAACACCGTGTGGTTGTCGTGGCCTGTGCCTGCCGATGGAGGGGTGTTTGAAATCACGACCTGCAACGTGGAAACGACGTTCGACACGCAACTCGCCTTGTGGCGAGCGGACGATTGCGCGGATTTCAGCACGTTTGAGTTGTTGAATGCCAACGACGACAACGGTTGTGGGCTGGGCGCATACCGAAGCACCTTGTTGACGCCGTGTTTGGAAGGAGGGGAAGAGTTGCTGCTGCAAATCGACGGGTACTACGGAGAAACCGGCACCCTCGAAGTCAGCATTGTCTCGACGTCGCCTGAGGCGTGGGCCTTGAGCGCAGGCGTTCAAAACATCTCTTGCAATTTGGAATCGGCCTTCAACCCGGACGGCGCCATTTACCCCAACACCAACGTGGGTGCCAATTCGGTCAATTGGTCGTGGACAGGTCCTTTTGGATTCACCTCGGACGATGCGGCCATCGGCCCTCTGTTGCCGGGCACTTACGCGTTGACGGCGGGATTCTGTGGCCAAACCTTCGAGGCGGAATACCTCGTCGAGGAGCCAGCACCCATCGACGTGTCTGTGACATTGACGGCGAACTGCGAAGAAGCCTCCATGCAAGGCGTGGCCGAAGTGGCTGGTGGCCAAGGCGTGGCCTCCGCCACATGGACGACCGGCACCTTTGAAACGACCGGCATCGAGGTGAATGGCTTGCCTCCTGGATTGTGCCAGGTTGAAGTCACCGACGACAACGGCTGCGAAGCCACCGAGTGGGTGTGGGTGGAAAGCGTGGGCGTGCCCAACGTGGACTTGGGACCCGACCTCTTTGGATGCGCTGGCGACAACTTCACCCTCCTTGCCCCCTTGGGCAATGGGCTTTCCTACGAGTGGACCACAGGACAAACGGGCGCCCTCGCAGTCGTTCCCACAGAAACCCCAGGAACGTTGGTCGTGGGGGTGGAGGTCACCGACGAGGCGGGGTGCAGCGCGTCGGACGTGGTCATTTTGACCCTCGACGATTGCACTTCAGGGATGGACG
>WTJL01000081.1:3481-6572 GCA_011524845.1 Flavobacteriales bacterium
ATGCGTGACCAAGCGCACCTTGTCCGGCCCAAAGGCAAAGCACGCAATGCCCATTTGGCTGAATCCCTGGACCACTTTGTCGGAAGTGGCAGTCGGCAGGGTGAAAATGACGATGTTGGTGTCCACGGCATCGACATGGGCGACGTCCGGATGACGGTTCAAGGTGTCTTCGAGCATGGAGGCGTGGGCATGGTCGTAGGCCAAACGCGCCACATGATGGTCAAGAGCGTGCAGTCCTGCAGCCGCCAGCACACCGGCTTGACGCATGCCGCCCCCCATGACTTTCCGAGAGCGATGGGCTTCGGCAATGAACGCATCTGACCCCACCAACACGGAGCCAACAGGACAGCCGAGGCCTTTGCTGAGGCACAACGACATGCTGTCGAACAACCGTCCGTAACGCTTGAGGGCCTCTGCATCGCCCCACTCGCCGCGCTTGACCCACGCATTCCAAACACGGGCGCCATCGAGGTGGAAGGCGAGTCCACGCGAGCGACTTTCCTCAGAAAGCTTGGCGAGGTCGTCGACGTTCCACACCGATCCGCCTCCCTTGTTGCACGTGTCCTCAACGGCGACGAGGGAGGTTCGGGCGTAGTGGCTGTCCGACGGGTTGACGTTGGCCACCATGTCCTCGACGGTGTATCGACCTCGGTCGCCATGCAAAAGCCGAACCGACGCGCCGGAATTTCTAGCGATGCCGCCTCCTTCGTAATTGTAAATGTGGGAGAGTCGGTCGCACACGACTTCATCGCCCGGGCGCGTGTGAACCTGGATCGCGATTTGGTTGGTCATCGTGCCCGAAGGGCAAAACAACGCGGCTTCGTGTCCCGTGAGTTCAGCGCATCGACGCTGCAATTCCTGAATGCTCTCGTCTTCCCCAAAGACATCGTCGCCCACAGGCGCGTCGTGCATGGCTTGGCGCATGCGTTCGGTGGGCATGGTGACGGTGTCGCTTCGCAAGTCGACCAATAGGTCCTTGGGAGGCGGTTGCAATTGGCTGTCGTTCGAGGAGGTGGACATGGTGCGAAAGTACGCGAGCCCATCGAAGGGCGGGCACTCGTGGGTATCTTGTCGCCATGAAAACGTGGACAGTGAAAGGCGCGATGGCGCTCGGTTTGGCCTTGGCATGCGTGAACGTCATGCAGGCAAAAGAAGGCATGTGGATTCCCACCTTGTTGAAGGTGGTGGAAGGGGACATGCAAGCCATGGGCTTGAAGTTGACGGCAGACGACATCTACAGCATCAACCACAGCAGCTTGAAGGACGCCGTGGTGCATTTCAACGGTGGATGCACCGCAGAAATGGTGAGTTCTGAGGGGTTGTTGTTGACCAACCACCACTGCGGCTACGGCCAAATCCAACAACACAGCACCGTCGAGAACGACCTGTTGACGGATGGGTTTTGGGCGATGACGCGAGAGGCTGAGCTCCCCAATCCTGGATTGACGTGCACGTTCATCGACCGCATTGAAGACGTCACACGTCGCTTGTCCCGCGCATGCGTGGGGCTTTCTGGCGAGGCCCGCGAAGCGCGCATGAAGGAAGAGAAGGACGCCATCGTGAAGGAGGCCACAGAGGGGAAAGGCCTTGAGGGGCGCGTGGTGGCGTTTGACTTTGGCAACAGCCAGTACCTGATCACGAGCCGGGTGTTCCGAGATGTGCGTTTGGTGGGGGCTCCGCCTTCGGCCGTGGGGAAGTTTGGAGGCGACACCGACAACTGGGTGTGGCCCCGCCACACGGGCGATTTTTCTGTGTTCCGCATCTACGCCGACGCCGACAACAACCCCGCCGACTTCAGCGAGGACAACGTGCCTTACGCCCCGGCCCATCACTTCCCAGTGAACGTCGATGGCGTCAAGGATGGGGACTTCACGATGGTGTTTGGATTCCCTGGTCGGACCGAGCAGTACCTGACGTCCGATGCCGTCGAGCATGTCATTGAGCGCCTCAACCCCATGCGCATTTCCATGCGGGACGAGGGGTTGGCGGTCATCAACGCGGCCCGTGCGTCGAGCGATGCGTTGCGCATTGCCTATGCGGCCAAGCAGAGCAGTGTGGCGAATGCTTGGAAGAAGTGGAAAGGCCAAAACCGAGGCCTCACCGAGCTTCACGCCTTGGACAAAAAACGCGACCTCGAAGCGCAGTTGAAGCAAGCCACGGGAAGCACGGTGGTGGAGGACATCGCCGCCTTGAATGCCGCCTACTTCCCGTTCCTGGAGGCGCGGGCGTTGTTCATTGAGTTGGCCTACTATGGCCCGGATGTCTTGAATTACGCCCACGGGTTTGCAGGTCTGATCGAGGGCGTCGAAGGGGAAAAGCGCGATGCTTTGCTGGCTGCGCGCCAATCGGAAGAAGCAGGCTTTCGAAAGGACTTCGACGCGTCTGTGGACGAAGCGCTGTTGGGCCGTTTGATCGACGAATACCTGCAATGGATTCCCGAAGGCATGGCGCCTGAAGGCCTTGAGGCTGAAGTGCAGAAGGCCGGTGGCGGTGTGGCATGGGCGGCGAAGCTCTACGCCAAGAGTGTGTTTGACGATGCCGACGCGATGGCCAAACTCCTGTCCGGGGGAAGCGCCAAGGCGTGGGCCAAGTTGAGCAAGGACCCTGCCTACGGCCTGATTGAGCGGTTGCGGAATCACTACTTCCAAACCATCGCCCCCGAATACGGCCGACTCCGTTCAGACATTGAGCGCGCTTCAGGCGCGTACACCAAGGCGCTGCGTCAGGCCTTTCCCAAGAAAGTCTTTCCAGTGGACGCCAACAGCACCTTGCGCTTGACATACGGCAAGGTGGAAGGAAGCGCGCCCTACGATGGCATGCAGTACAATCCGTTGAGCACCGCCCGTGGCATCCTTCAGAAATACGTGCCCGGCGACCCGGATTTTGACATGCCGACGCGGTTGGTGGAATTGCTCGAGGACGAGCAATACGGGGACTATGCGAACGAGGACGGGGAGTTGGTGGTCTGCTTCACGGGAAGCAACCACACGACAGGTGGCAACTCTGGATCTCCTGCACTTGATGCAGAGGGGCACTTGGTGGGCATCAACTTCGACCGAAGCTGGGAAAGCACCATGAGCGACATCTTGTT
>WTJL01000122.1 GCA_011524845.1 Flavobacteriales bacterium
TCCGCGGTTTCCTCGTGGACATGTTCGACGACCTCGCGTTGACCGAGCAGTACGGCGGTGAGTTGATCAGCTCTGCTGAAGTCGACATGGCGTCTGGCTACACCAACAGCGGCGAAGGCGACATCGTGTGGTACACCCTCGCGTTGGAAGAGCCTTACGAAGCAGCTGCTGGCGACTGGATCGGTGCGGCGTTTGAGCACTACGGTGGTGCCAACGTCCAAATCGGCGAAGCCCAGTACACCTACGACCAAACGGCCTTTGTGTACGGTCCTTTCGGAAGCGGTTCTGCTTACGATTGGTACTACAGCAACGAAGTGCCCATGGTGCGTTTGAACCTCGACCCTGCAGCCACCACCACGGTCAACGTGGAGGAAGTGGCTGGCATGAGCGGCTTCGAGTTGTTCCCTGCGTTCCCCAACCCTGCCAACGACAACACCCGCTTCCAGTTCCGCCTCGACCAGTCTGCTGACGTGACGTTCGAGTTGCGCGACATCACGGGCAAGCTCGTGGAGCAGCGTGACCTCGGCACGCAGCCTGCAGGCTACAACAGCTTCTTGGTGGAGACCTCAGCCTTCGGCGCAGGTTCGTACACGGCCGTGTTGACCGTGAACGGTGCCCGCACCACTCAAAAGTTGATGGTCAAGTAAGACATCGAACCTTGATCGTCCCTCTCGGACGATGCGGAAAGGGGAGGCTTTGGCCTCCCCTTTTTGGTGCATTCCCATGTCAACATGGTGGTCCTTCTGGGCTTCCGCTGTAAATTCCCGGCGAAACTGATTCACCTGAACATGAAAACTTTCTCTCTCCTCGCAGGGTTTGCGCTCTGCACCACGGCGGCTTTGGCACAGCGCCCCGCTGATTTCAACGAGGCCATGATGCCTCAGCCAGCCTCCGCTGAAGAGGCCAATGCTTCTCGTCAAGCAGGCGTGAAAGCCCTCGAAAACGTGCGTGGTGGCGGTGCCATCTTGTTCCAAGAAACGTTCTCCAACGGATTCGACGGATCCAACGGCAACGGCGCTTGGACGGTGGAAGACAACGCCAACGACAGCTTGTGGGCCTGGGTGATGCCAGGTGGCCAAGGCATGTACCTCGACGGCAACCCCACAGGAACGGCCCACCCCGGTGGAGAGTTCAGCACCAACATCGGTGCGTTGGCGTCGACCACTGCCGACGACGGCTGGATGATTTTTGACTGCGATTTCTACAACACGCCCATTTCCAGTGGCTACCAAGACACCGACGGCGCCTTGACCAGCCCCACGATGGACTTCACGGACAACGCGTCTGTGATTGTGAGCTGGGAGTCGTACTTCCGCTACTGCTGCTACCCCTACGCTCCTGTCTACCTCGAGGTGGGCACGACGGAGGATGGCGTGACGTCTTGGACGTCGTTTGACGCCCACGGCAGCTTCATTGAGTCGGCCAACACCGCCTCTGCCAACCCGCTTCCTGTGAGCGTGGACGTGAGCTGCGTGGCCGCCAACATGGACTCGGTCAACTTGCGCTTCGCGTACCGTCAGGCGCCTGAAACGGGCAACGCGTACAGCCACTACTACTGGGGCATTGACGACGTGACGGTGACGTCCAACGACGTGATGAACGACATTGAAATCACGCAGGTCACCAACGGTGACGTGTTCAACGTGTGGGAATACCGCGTGACACCCCTCGAGCAAGCCATCCTCGGTGCGGAGGGCGGCATGATTGCCGGTGTGATGTACCGCAACGTGGGCACTGAAAACCAAACCAACGTGGAAGTGCTCGTGGAAGTGCTCGACGACGCAGGTGCGGTGGTCAGCTCCATCTCCGATGTGATCGACACCGTCTTCACGTTCGCCAATGCGCCCATTTGTCCTGCCAACGCGCAAGACACGTTGTACATCGCCACGGGCTGGGAGCCTTCCAGCGTGGCCGACTTCAGCGTGCGCATCACCATGACGGCTGAGCAAGAAGACAACTCGCCCCTCAACAACGTGTTGGCGAAGGACATCCTCTACACGGACGACATGTACGGCCACGACGACGAGAACGCGTTGGACGGAGAACTTCGTCCACGTGAGAGCGACGACATTGACGACTTCTTTGACCCCACGGGTTACGGTTCCTTCTACCACTGCCCCAACCCAGGGTCTGTGGCGTACGGCATCGCGGTTCGCTTCGGTGCGAACAGCGGTTTGACCATTGACGGTGCGGAGGACGACCTCGAATTCGAAACGCGTCTCTACACGCTCGACGGTTCTGCGGGCATCACGGACAGCCCCTTCGACGCAGCGTACTGGGTGTACGATGTGAACTGGAGCAACCCAGAGGGCACGTCTGAGATTGAGACCTACTTGGAGTTTGACGACCCCATCGACCTCGGCACGTGGGGCGAAACGGGCGGCAACTACTACTTCGCCGCAGTGATGAGCGAGTACGAGTCTGCCACCGAGTTGACCGTGCAGGCGCAACTCAACAGCGACTCTGACAACAGCACGGGCCGCTTCAGCCAAGCCGGTGACGGCAGCTTCGTGTGGTTCACGAGCCAAACGGCCACGCCTGCGGTTCGCTTGATCACAAGCGAGCGCGAAGCAGTGGAGCTTCTCGCTGCCAACCACGGCATCCGCCTCGAGCAGAACATGCCCAACCCAGCAGCCGGCGTGACCACGATTCGTTTCGAACTCGGTCAGAGCCACAACGTGGCGTTGGAGGTGCGCGACGGCATGGGCCGTTTGGTGACCACCAACGACATGGGCACCTTGGGTGCGGGTGTGCACACGTGGGACCTCAACCTCGACGGTTGGGCCAGCGGCATGTACACCTACACGTTGAAGGCCGACGGCTTGCGCACGACCAAGAAGCTCACGGTCAAGTAAGCTTTTCCACAAGAACAACCAAGACAAGGCACTGCCCCACCGGGCGGTGCCTTGTTGCTTTCGGGTCTATTTTCGCCGCATGGGATGGAAGGCCATGTTGAGCAAACCTGTGGCGCGATGGGCCATCCGTCGCTTGCGGCGGAACGTGTCGCAACCAGCGCAGGCGCAGCGCGAGGTGCTTGCGGACTTGGTGACGGCGGCGGAGAACACGGCGTTTGGCCGGGACCACGGTTTGGCCAGAGGCATGGATGTGGCGGACTATCAGCGTGCGGTGCCCGTCCGAGATTACGAAGGCTTGAAGGGGTACATGGACCGGGCCGTGGCGGGAGAAGCGGACGTGCTTTGGCCTGGCGTGCCGCTTTATTTCTGCAAGACCAGCGGCACGACGTCAGGGGCCAAGTACATTCCATTGACCAAAGACAGCATGCCCAACCACATTGGGAGTGCGCGCAATGCGTTGCTGGGGCACATTGCAGGGACGGGCGACGCCTCTTTCGTGGACGGGAAGATGATCTTCTTGCAAGGCAGTCCGGAGCTTGCAAAAACCCCGGGAGGGGTGCACTTGGGCCGGCTGAGTGGCATTGTCGCCCACCATGTTCCTGGGTATTTGCAGGCCAATCGACTTCCATCTTGGGAGACCAACTGCATCGACGATTGGGAGACCAAGGTCGACGCCGTGGTGCGCGAAACGTGCACGGAAGACCTGCGGCTCGTCAGCGGCATTCCGTCGTGGGTGCAGATGTACTTCGAACGGCTGTTGGAGTACACGGGGAAAGCCACCGTCCGGGAGGTGTTTCCCAACCTCAGCCTGTTTGTGCACGGCGGGGTGGCCTTTGGCCCCTACGCAGAACGGTTCCGACAGCTGCTGGGATTCGACATCGCTCGGGTGGAGCTGTATCCGGCGTCGGAGGGCTTTTTGGCCTACCAGGATGCCCCGGAGGTGGAGGGAATGTTGTTGAACGTGAACGACGGCATCTTCTTCGAGTTCATTCCTGCAGACCGCTACTTTGAGGATGCGCCTCCGCGCTTGACCGTCGGAGAAGTGGACTTGGGGGTGCAGTACGCGGTGGTCCTGAGCAGCAACGCCGGCCTTTGGGGCTACGACATTGGAGACACGGTCAAGTTTGTTTCGCTCGACCCGCCACGCGTGGTGGTGACCGGCCGAATCAAGCACTTCACCTCGGCTTTTGGGGAGCATGTCATCGCCGAAGAGGTGGAAGGAGCCGCGCAGGAGGCGGTGGCGGCCCACGGCGGGGTGATGTCCGAGTTTCACGTGGCGCCCCAGGTCACCCCGGACGAGGGTTTGCCTTACCACGAATGGGTGGTCGCCTTCGACACGTTGCCCGAGGACATGGCGGCGTTTGCCACCACCCTCGACGCCGCGCTGCAAACCCGAAACCCGTATTACAAAGACTTGATTCAGGGCGCCGTGTTGCGACCCGCCGTGGTGACCCCGGTGCCGGCGGACCGTTTCACTGAAGCGATGCGAAAGCGGGGAAAGCTCGGAGGCCAAAACAAAGTCCCCCGCCTCGCCAACGACCGGGCCATGGCGGACCTGTTGCTTGAACCCACCCCCCAGACCCCCAGCGCATGAAGATTGTGGCCATCACAGGAGGCAGCGGCTCAGGAAAGAGCACCGTGCTGCATGGATTGAAGGACCATTTTGGGGACCGGCTTTCCATGCTTTCGTTGGACGATTACTACCGTCCCAAAGAGGTCTTGCCGGTGGACGCCAACGGAGAGACCAACTTTGACGTGCCGGAAGCCATCGACCATCCGACGTTGCACACAGACATCCTTCGCCTGAAAGCCGGCGAAAAGGTGTCCTTCGAAACGTACACCTACAACAAGAGCCTGATGCAGTCGGAAGTGGCTGTGGTGGAGCCCCGGGAATTTCTCGTGGTCGAGGGGTTGTTTGTGTTGTGTTACCCCGAGGTGGCCCAACTCGCGAACGTCAAGGCCTACATCGACGCCTCTCCCGAGGTCCGGCTCGAGCGCCGGAAGCACCGGGACATGACGGTGCGCGGGTACGCGCCCGAGGAGGTCGAGTACCAATGGAAGCACCACGTTCGTCCCGCGGACTTGGCCCACATCGAACCGTGCCGCGCCACCTGCGACGTGGTGATCGACAACGACGAGGACTGGCGTTCTGGTTTGGCCCAATTGATTGAACAGATGGAAGCCCTGGACGCTTAATCAGGCGTTCCCAATCCCCACACCCATGAAAAAAGCCTTCACCCTTCCCACGTGCAAAACGTGCCAACGCATTTTTGACGACCTCCAGCCCGAACAGCTTGGGTGCGACGTGATCGACATCAAGGCCGAAGGCATCTCCGCCGAGGACCTCGACGCCATGAAAGCCCACGCGGGTTCGTACGAGGCGTTGTTCAGCCGTCGCGCGATGAAATTCCGCAGCATGGGACTGGCGGACAAGACCCTCACGGAGCAGGACTACCGCACGTTGATCCTCGACGAGTACACCTTCTTGAAGCGCCCGGTGTTCCTCACGGACGCTGGGGTCACCGCGGGATCGGCCAAGGCCCAGGTGGCTGCGGCGCGCGACCTGCTGTCGTAAGCGTCGTGGGCGACACCCCCGCATCGTCCCCTTGGAAAGCCCACCTCGCCCTGTGGGGGGTGGGGCTCATCTACGCCTACAACTACCTCGTGGCCAAAGGGCTCATGCCCGAGAAAATTGGACCCTCCGGGTTCATCGCGTTGCGCGTGGCGGGGGCGACGCCGTTGTTTTGGCTGTTGTACGCGTTTCGGTGGGAACGCGTGGCGCGGGCCGACCTTGCGCGATTGTGGCTGTGCGGGTTGACAGGCGTGACGGTCAACCAACTGCTGTTCTTCAACGGGTTGGCCGCCACAAGCCCGGTGCATGCGAGCATCATCATGACGATCAACCCGGTGCTGGTGCTGCTGATCAGTGCGGCTGTGCTGGGCACGGCCATCACGTCGCGCAAAGTGGCCGGCATTGCCCTTGGTGCCGCCGGCGCCATCACCCTGTTGCTGAACAGCGGAGGGGGTGGGCTTGACTCTCACGCCAGTTGGCAGGGCGACCTGATGGTGCTCTTGAACGCGGCCAGTTACGGGGTGTACCTGGTGGCCGTCAAGCCCTTGATGGCGAAGTACCGCCCTTTGACCGTGATTTCGTGGGTGTTCTTGTTTGGAGGGCTGATGGCCTTTCCGGTGGGGGCTGGCCAAGCGGCGGCCATCGAGTGGCCCACCTTCAGCACCCAAGATTGGCTCAGCGTGGGATTTGTGGTGCTCTTCACCACCTTCCTCGTGTACCTGCTCAACATCTACGCCTTGGGCAAGGTGCAGCCGACGGTGGTCAGCATCTACATCTACCTCCAGCCCCTCCTTGTGGGCGGCATGGTGTGGGTGGCCGCAACCTTGGGAGGTGCGGATTACATGGCGGACATGGGATGGTTGCAGGCGTGCTGCGCCGTGGTGATCGCCACAGGGGTGTGGCTGGTGAGTGTGCCCGCCGGCGGTTGGAAGCGGCTGGGCCGGTAGGCTTCTCGTTTGGGCTGCGTTCAGCGTACCTTGGGTGCCATGGCGATACCCAAACCCTTCAACTTGACGGCGTGGATCGAAGAGAACCGCGACCTGCTCAAGCCG
>WTJL01000034.1 GCA_011524845.1 Flavobacteriales bacterium
GAGCCCGAGGCCACAGCTTGAATGCCACTGAGGCCGAGGGCTTCCTTGACCTTGCCGAAGACGAGCTTGCGGGCGAGGTTGAGCTTGATTTGGTAGAAACCGCCTTTGTTGGGGTCCCATTCGAGGGCCACACCAACGGCCCAGTTGAAAATGGCCGACTTCACGCCGCCTGCTGCACGTCCTTTGGCCACGATGCCGTCGTAGAATTTCTCCAACAAGCGAGGCACCGCCGTGAACATGATGGGCTGCGTGTGGTTGAGGTCCTCCTTGATCGTTTCGAGGCTCTCGCCAAAGTGGATTTGGGCTCCCATGTACATGTACAGGTAGTGGAGCATCCGCTCAAAAATGTGGCACACTGGCAAGAAGCTCAGCACGCGGTAGTCCATGTTGGGGTCGACCGCAGGGACGCGAGGCTGGGCGATGAGCACGTTGCTCGCCACGTTGTTGTGGGACAGCATCACGCCCTTGGGAAGACCCGTCGTACCCGACGTGTAGATGATGGTCGCGAGTTGGGCAGGGTCCACCGCATCGCGGCGGGCCTCGAGTTCAGCCTGCTGGTCGTCCGAACCGGCCTTGGCGACTTCGGTCCAATGGCGTGCGCCTTTCACGTCTTCAAAGGTGAACACGTCCACGAGGGTGGGGCATTCGGCCTTGACCGCCATGACCTTGTTGTACAGTTCTTCGTTGCTGACGAAGCAGTACTTCGATTCGCTGTGGTTGAGGATGTACTTGTAATCCTCTTCCGTCATGGTGGGGTAGATTGGAATGTCGATGGCGCCCGCCTGCATGATGGCGTGGTCCATGATGTTCCACTCGCAACGGTTGTTGTGGCTGATCAAAGCCACCTTTTCCTCGGCCTGAAGCCCCATGGCAATGAGGCCGCGCGACACGGCGTCCATTTCGTCCACAAACTGGGCGGTGGAGTAGGTCACACGGTTGCCGTAGTTGGGCATGGTCATCATCACGTCCAAGGGCTTGGTGGCCAATTGGTAACGTGGGAAATCGAACAGGCGAGTCGGTTGGGTCATGGTTCAGAGGTGGAGGCGCTTGGCGCCAGTTTGGGGTCCAAAATACACACCCACCCGCGAACGGCAAGTCCACAAGTCGGGGTGGACGCACGGGGCGCGTGGATTTCCACAGCACATGACGTCGGGCAATGGCCCCTCAGCTCCAACGCGTGGCCTTCACCATGCGCCACTCCCGGCACATCGCCACGGCTTCCTTTCGCCGCACATGGGGATGGTGCCTTCGGTTTTGGCGGCTGATGTCGCAGGCCCACGACCAGTGCTGAATCAAGCTTCTCACTCCAGCAAGGAGAGATGCCCCCTCTTGGTAGATGTGGGCGGGCTCCGCACTTGCCCCGTTCACCTCGAGCAGCTGCCAACCTTCACCGGCTTGAAATGCTTCCGCTGAAGGTGCGCGCAGGTCGAAGCGTCCGTAGTAGAATCCGGGCAAGCATCGGGCCAAGCGTTCGGCTTCGGCTTCGATGGCGTCGTTGATCAAGTGGTTGCCGTCGAGGAAGGCCGTGCCCCTGCTGTGGTTGCCAATGGCTTCCAAGGTCACGACTTCGCCGGCGTCAAGGATGCGGTTGGCATGGGGGATGGTGTTCTTCAACTGTTCCCAAATCAAGGCCGCCCGCATGTTTTGGAGGGCCAACGTTTCGAGGGAGTCCTTGCCGTTCCCTGTCACTTGCAGGAATCCTTTGACCACAAGCGACGTCACTCGGCCGCGTGGTTCATGGGGAAGACGCACGTAAAAGACCCCGGCTTCAAAGGGCAGGTCGAGGTAGGGCTGCACGAGGAAGGGGGTGGGGTGCGAAGCGACCGCGGCCTGAAGTTGGGCCTCGTGGTGCACCACCTCAATGCCTTTGCCGCGTTCCCCTTGATCGGGCTTCACCACCGCAGGAAACGACACCCCAAATTGTTCCATGCGCACCATGACGTCGCTTCCGTCGGTCCCTGGTTGGAACGACAAGGTGGTGGGCTTGTGCGTTTGGGGGATGGCGTCAAGGGCCTCCTTTTTGCTGGCGCCGTACAAGCCGCCCATGGTCATGCCCGGGTTGATGTTGGCGTAGAAGAACAAGCTTCTTGCTCGCAACGCCCAAAAGGGGTAGCAGCACAGCACGGGGAGGTACACCACCCACGTCGGCCAAAACTCCCAGTGGGTCAGCCGAATCCAAAACCGATGTCGCCAAGCTGCAGTCATGGGCCGCTAAAATACTTCTGCGAAATAGACGTAGAACCCGTGCGAATCGGGCGTCCATGCGACGTCAAAACGAATGTTCGCCTCGTCTTCCTTGCTGAGTTTGAAACGCAACCCGGCCCCCGCGGCAGGACGAATGCCTTCAAACAACGGACCTTGAAGGTTGGGATAGACGCGGCCAGCCGACGCGAACGCCACACCTCCCAACCGCCAAAACAGCTTCTGTCTGACTTCCGCCTGAGCGCACCACAGGTGGCGGTCCCGGAAGCGTCCGAAGTAGTAGCCTCGGTGCAGCAGCGGCCCGCCCAGCGCCGGCAGCTCACGGTAGGGAACGTCCCCCCAAGATGCCCGCGCCACAAGCTGGTAGGCCAGCACGGTGTTGGGACGCACGCAGAAAAACCTGCGGTGATCGGCGTTGACCATCGCGTAGACGTTGGCTCCTTCGTTTTCCTCGGGAAACCATGCCGCGTTGACCGTGGCCGTGAGTTCAAAGTACCGTCCTTGGGTCGAGCAAAGGATGACGTCCCTCGAGTCGTGCACAAACGATGGACCCACCCCAAAGAAGCGGTAGCCGTTGGCGCCGCGGAGGGGCGTGTCGACGGCATCGAATGCAGGAAGGCTGTCCGCATCGAGCCAGCGGCCCTCTGTGAAGATGCCCAAGTAGTTGTGCCCCTCGATTTGCTTCAAGGCACTGTTTCTCATTCCCACGCCACGGTAGGTGTACAAGGCCCGCTGAGCCTCCTTGGTGTCGTTGCCCAGCCCGTAGTAATACTCGGGAAACTTTCGGACGTCCAGCTTGCCGTCGATGCGGTGGCGTTCACCGGCCGTGAACACTTGCCAGGGCAGGTCGACGGTGACTTGGCGGTTCTGTGTGACCGCGGCAAAGATGCGCGCGTTGGATTTTCGGGCGGCCGTGTCGGTTTGGAAGCTCAGGTAGGCAAAGGCTTCGAGGGCAATCCGCGTCTCAGGGGTGTAGTATGCTGTGGGCAGGGCGCTGAAGTGGGGGCGTTCAGACACTGAGGTGTCCACGGGGACGAAGGCAACGGCCAGGCTGTCGACCGTGTCTTGGCTCCAGCCGGAAACGCCCATCAGTCCCGCCAGCGCAAACATGGCCCAGCGCATGGACGTCATGCCTCGAAGGTTTGGGTGCGATGTTCCTGCGTGACCAAATCTTGGTAATGCATCTGCGTGGGGGCCCCGTGCGTGTGCTTCATGGAGGTCACGCTCACGGTCTGCAATCCCGAGTCCCGAGCGATCAGCAATCCATTGTCGCGGTCCTCGGAGCCTTGGGTGTGGAAACCGACGATGGCGGCTTGGGTGAATGCAGGCCCCGTGCGGAGCCACGCCTCGAAGTCTCGTTGTCGCTGCGCCCGCACCTCTTTGTTGTACAAGGTGGCAGAGGCCCAAATGTGGGGTTGTCCCGCGTCGTGGTTGAACACGTGCGGTTGCTGACCGTCCCACTTCAATTCTTGCAACACCCCAGGGCGGTACACCACAATGGAAAAAGGCTCAATGCCCTCCAGGCTGTACGACGCCACAAACTCGTCGAGCGTGCTGTGGGACAGCACTTCCAACGGGATCAAGCCGCGGCTGTGTCGGTAGGGTGGCGACGGAACATGGGCTTCAAATGCGCCATTGAACAGGCACACCGACGACGCGTGGTTGGAGGCGATCCAGCTCCCTTGTCCGCGCGGGTCCTTCGGGAACAACAACGCTTGGCCTTTGTAGTCGTGGGCGGCAGGAAATTCTGCACGGTCTCGGGCCAGGGCTTCGTCTCGGTTGGAGGTGATCAAACATCCATCGGACAAGGGAAGGTAAGTGACGGTGCACATGGTCAGCGAGGCTCTTGGAAGGTGAACTCAGCGGCTCGCCATGTTGCGAACGGTGGAGGGCGCCACGCCAAAATGGGCGCCTGTCATGGAGATACCCAGGTCGCGAAGGCCCACCTTGATGAGCGCCTGGTGATGGATGCTGTGTTCCAAATTGAACGCCAATTCGCGTTGGAAATTTGACGTCACTTCGAAGGGCTGAGGCACGTCGGTGCCGTGGTCTCCTTTCAAGGTGAGGGGCGCATCCACCCGGCTTGCGTCGATCCTGTGAATGAGGTGGTCGATGGTGTCGATGGCACGCTTCACTTCCGTCTGAAGCTCCAAGTCCCGTTGCCGTGCATCGTAGTTGACGATGCCGGAGTCTTGCGCGTGAAGCAAGCACAGGTAAAACTCAAGAACATGCCGCACATGCTGTCCGATGCTGGAATCGGAAAGGACGCTCAAAGGCGTCGCATACAAGGCGTCGCTCATGTCGAGCAGCACCCCTTTCAGGGCGCGCAAATTCTCAATGCAAGGGTCGTTGAGCATGGAGTCAAATCGTAGGTGCAAAGGAGGTCAAGGCAAAGAACCTCCGACAGTGCAAGGTCGGACAAATCATTGGCTTGGCCACACCTTCTCAACCCTCATGCACCGCAAGGGGTTGCTTCCTGGCAAGCGTCAAAGGGAATGCCCGCAGTGCTTGCAGAACGTGGCATCGTCGTCGTGGCCCTCCGCACCGCAATCCGGACACGCCTGGGTGTTGGTGTCCACGGCGTCGGTTCTGGCGAGTTCAGCGCCCACAATGCCTGTAGGAACTGCAATGATCGCGTAGCCGAGAATCATCATGAGCGAGGCCAGCATTTGGCCCAACACCGTCTGCGGCGCAATGTCTCCGTAGCCGACCGTGGTCACCGTGACAATGGCCCAGTAAATGCTCATGGGGATGCTCGTGAAACCAGCCTCTGCGTCCTCGACGATGTAGACAATGGTTCCGAGAAGCGTGACCAACACCAGCACCGCGCTGAGGAAGACCACGATCTTCCGGCGGCTCGCCCAAAGGGCGTCTTTGAGGATTTGGGCTTCGCGAAGGAATCCAACCAATTTCAGCACGCGGAACACCCGCAACAGCCTCAGCATCCTCACCACCCGCAGGCTGGCCGCACCGGGCAACAGCACCTCCACAAACGTGGGCAAAATGCTCAGCAGGTCCACCAAGCCGTAAAAGCTGAAGGCGTACTTCAGGGGGCGCTTGACCGCGAGGAGACGAAGGACGTACTCCACGGTGAACAGACCAGTGAACAGGAATTCAAGGGCGCGCAATTCTTCTCCGTACGCTGCACGGACCGAGGCCACACTCTCCACGAGCACGGCCCCCACGCTCAAAAGGATGGCCCACAACAAGGCCACGTCGAAGCGTTTGCCCGCAGGCGTGTCGGCTTCGAAGATCACGGTGTGCAGCCGCACACGCCAATCTTGGTCAGGGGCTGAAGATGCCATGACCCGAAAGATAGAAGAGGAGGGGGACTTGCGTCGGTTACTTGGCGAAGGTGGGGGCGACCACGAGGTCCTTCGAACCGCGGGTGTGGACGTAGAAACCTTCGCCAGACTTGGCGCCGAGCTTGCCTGCCGTCACCATGTTGACGAGAAGGGGGCAAGGGGCATACTTGTCCTGACCCAAACCGTCGTGCAACACGCGGAGGATGCTCAAGCACACGTCGAGACCGATGAAGTCTGCCAGTTGCAACGGGCCCATGGGGTGGGCCATGCCGAGCTTCATCACGGTGTCGATTTCTTCGACGCCCGCCACGCCCTCGTGCAGGGTGAGGATGGCCTCGTTGATCATCGGCATCAGGATGCGGTTGGCAACAAACCCAGGGTAGTCGTTCACCTCCACAGGAACCTTGCCCAACTGAGCGCTCAGGTCCATGACCGTTTTGCACGTCTCGTCACTCGTGGCGTAGCCGCGAATGACTTCAACGAGCTTCATCACAGGCACAGGGTTCATGAAGTGCATGCCAATCACCTTGTCGGGACGTCCCGTCGCCGCGGCAATGCGCGTGATGCTGATGGAGCTCGTGTTGGTGGCGAGGATGCAGCTGTCCGGCGCTGCGGCGTCGAGGTCTGCAAAAATCTTCAGCTTCAAGTCGACGTTTTCTGTGGCCGCTTCCACCACCAATTCGGCGTGGGCCACCGCAGCGGCCAAGTCTGTGGACGTGGTCAACCGGCCGAGGGCCGCGTCTTTGTCCGCCGCAGAGATCTTCTCCTTGGCCACCATGCGGTCCATGTTTTTGCCAATGGTGGCAAGGGCGCGTTCGAGGGCATCTGCCGAGCGGTCCATCATGACCACGTCGTGGCCCGACTGTGCGAAGACGTGGGCAATGCCATTGCCCATCGTGCCTGCTCCAATGACGGTGACCTTCATGTTCA
>WTJL01000083.1 GCA_011524845.1 Flavobacteriales bacterium
TGGCTGGGCATGCTCGACCTCAACGTCGACGTGATTGTGGGGCTGATGGTGCTGATTTCGATCATCAACATGACCAGCGCCTTGCTCATCATCATCCTTGAACGACGCAACCAAGTGGGCCTGTTGAAAGCCATGGGCATGAGCGACGCCAGTGTGGTTCGCACGTTTTTGTGGCACGCCGCGCGCATCTTGGGCCAAGGGTTTGTGTGGGGAAATGTGGTGGGACTGGCCCTCGTCGGGATCCAAGCCCAATGGAAGGTGATTCCCCTGGACCCTGCAGCGTACTACGTGGATGCGGTGCCGATTTTGCTCGATGTGAAAGCGTTGATGGCCCTTGAAGGGGTGGCGTTCACCATGTGCGTGGTGGCCATGGTCCTTCCCGCTTTGTGGTCCACACGAATTCGCCCGGCCTTGACGTTGAGAATGACCTGACATGAGCCAAGACAACTGGAGTTTTTCCGCACAAATCGAGCGCTTCGAAGGCGAAGGACACATGCACTTTGTGGCGATCCCTGACGCCTTGGTCGACGACATCCGCAGCCAAGATTCCAAGCGGTATGTCATCACCATGAACGACGCCATCACGTGGCATTGCGGCCTGTTGGGCACAGGCGACGGCCGCTGGTTTGTCATGGTCTCGAAGGACAAACTGGCCCGCGCCCAGACCACCCTGGGGGGCTGGGTTCATGTGGACTTCCGCGTGGACCGAAGCAAATACGGCATGCCCGTTCCGCCCGACTTGCAGGACATGCTGGACGACGACCCTGAGTTTTTGGCCCGATTTGACGCCATGCTGCCCGGGAAACGTCGAAACGCCATGCACTCGATCTCCATGGCCAAAACGGACGCCACCATCGCCAAGCGCATCCTGAAACTGATGAACGAGCTCGGGTTGGTGTGGGTGTTGCTTGCGTGGGGACTCTCCTTCACGGCGACACACGCGCAGTCCTCAACGCCCGCTTCCATCGAGCTTGGCAACGCGCGCTTGGACACATACTTACCGATCCTTGAGGACCAACGCGTGGCGGTGGTGGGCAACCACACGAGCGTGGTTCAAGGGGCAAACCGTTCCCAGCATTTGGTCGACACCCTGCTTTCTCGTGGGGTGCGCGTGGTGCATGTTTTTGCTCCAGAACATGGTTTTCGAGGGGAGGCCGCCAATGGTGCCGAAATCCACGACGGCATCGACGTGGCCACGGGATTGAAGGTGTACTCCCTGCATGGCCAACACCGCAAACCGCAGCCCGAGCAACTCGAAGGTGTGGATGTGGTGGTGTTCGACATTCAAGACGTTGGGGCGCGCTTCTACACGTACATCAGCTCCTTGATGCTCGTGATGGAAGCCTGCGCGGAGCAAGGGGTCGACCTCGTCGTCCTTGACCGACCCAACCCGCATGGACACCACATGCACGGTCCCATGCTCGACCCGGACTTCCAGTCGTTTGTGGGGTTCATTCCCGTGCCCATGGTCCATGGACTCACCCTTGGCGAGGCGGCGCTGATGGGATGCGCTGAAGGTTGGGTGGACGTGCCGGAAGGATGGCGTCCCCACGTGGTGACGTGCACCGGCTGGAGCCATGGCGACCCTTTTGAACTGCCCCTTCGCCCCAGTCCCAATTTGCCCACCACGACGTCCATCGACCTCTACCCCAGCTTGTGCCTGCTCGAGCCCACCGTGGTGAGTGTCGGGCGCGGCACAGCCACGCCGTTCGAATGGCTCGGGCACCCTACGCTGGACTTCGGCGACACGCTGTTCACACCGGTGCCCGTGCCCGGGGCGGCACCGCATCCCAAGCATGAGGGCAAGCCTTGCACCGGACAGCATCTAGGAGCCCTGGCCCATGAGTGGCGCGCGGCGTCCTCAGACAAGGTTGTGCACCAGACTCCCGGGTTTTCTTTGGAGCCATTGCAAGACTGGACCGACGCTTGGCGCGACGCGCATGGGTCCCTCGAGGGCTTCTTCACGTCACCGTCTTTCTTCGACAAACTCGCTGGAACGGACGTCCTTCGCCGTGCCCTCGAAGCCGGTTACGACCTCTCCGACTTGGAACGCATGTGGCGGGCAGACCACCGCACTTTCTTCGAGGCCGCACAACCCCACCTGCTGTATTCTTGGAACGCCCCTTTGCCGGGCCGTTGACCTCCGATGTATCTTTCGCTCAGAAATTCGATGTTCATGTCCCTCCGTCGCCTCACCTCTCCGTTCTTTTTGGCCGCTGCCTTGTGTGCCGTCGTCGTGTCTGGTTGCACCAAATACGCACCTTACGAGGGGGAGACGTTCGATTGCGAATGCGGCATGCTGGAGTGGGATGGACGAGAATTGGGCATGCGCATGGCCGAGGTCGAGTCCTTGGGAGGCAACACCTACCGCTACCACGTCGTCGCCGATGTTCGGACACCTGCCGAGCTCGAAGCCCGTTCAGAGCCTCGGAATTTGGTGCTGACCTTGACCACGGAAATCAACGGCTCGAACACCAACCTCTCCCTCAATGTGGGGGACCCTGCGTTGACCGTTCAACAAGTGGAATCTCCTGGGACTGGAGTCGACTGGGACATGGCCGGCGCCTCGCTGTCCATTGCAGTCGGGGAAGACGCGCACACCATGGTGCTTGGAGGATTGACCGCCACGCGCGGCAACAATTCCATTGACGCCTCGGGCGAGATCATTTTCTCCCTCGCCGACTAAGAGACGAGCCGGGCTGGGCCCTGAGCGGCCCCATCACTTCTGATTCTGTCACCACGAACACCTCGGCGCCGCGCTTGGGCTCGATCAGGTGCATTCCTGTGAACGCTCCAAAAGCCGGCAACGTCAATCGATGCCCTGCTTCACATCCAGTCGACGATTGGGCGAAACACGGCACGCGAAGGGATTGACGTCCCGCCCCACGGAGCTTGACCGCAGGGTGAATGTGGCCGCACAGGTGAACCTTGGTGCCTTTGGGAATGGGGTCCGTTGGTTCATGGGTGAGGACGACCCCATGGTTTTCCCACATGTCCACCACCGTCAGTCCCATCGTTTCGTACGTGCTGTCGTGGGCCCGGTCGTGGTTGCCCCGGACCAGCACAGCCTCCTGCAGTCCGGCCTCGAATTCGTCCTTCAGCCAGCGCTCAAAATCGGACCATGCACGGTTGGGCGCGCTGTGGAACAGGTCTCCCAGCAGGACCAGGGTTTGGGGCTTCACCGTGCGCAACAAGTCGGTGAGCACGCTCAAGGTTTGAAAATCCACCGTGGGCGGAATGGCCAGCCCCTTGGAACGGAAGTGCTCCGCTTTGGCCAGGTGCAAATCGCTCACCACGAGCATCGAGCACGTCGGCCAATGCACCGCCTTCTGAGGCAGAAGCCACATCTGTTGCTTGCCGGTCAACCATGAGATGGATCCTCGCGATGCCATGCCCCAAATTTCCGTCAAATCCCTCCTTTCTCCACGTCTGACAGGCCCAAGGACCCACAGGATTGCTTATTTTCGCCGTCGGTCCAACGCAACCGACCTCGCATCTCAAAAGAAGACGATGAGCAAGTACCCTACGTACCTCCAAGAAATCGAAGAACGCAAAGCCGATGGCTTGCACCCCAAGCCCATTGACGACGCGGCGCTGTTGAACGACATCATTGACCAAATCAAAGATGTCAACCATCCAGAGCGCAAGGCCTCTTTGGACTTCTTCGTGTACAACGTCCTGCCCGGAACCACGAGTGCGGCGGGTGTCAAAGCTGCTTTTTTGAAAGACATCGTCCTCGGTGAGGTGGAGGTGCCTGAGATTTCTCGCACGTCTGCCTTCGAGCAGTTGTCGCACATGAAAGGCGGACCTTCGGTGGAAGTGCTGTTGGACTTGGCCTTGGGCCAAGACGAAAGCATCGCCAAAGAAGCGGCGGCTGTGCTCAAGACGCAGGTGTTCTTGTACGAAGCCGACACCGACCGTTTGGCCAACGCACACGCCGCGGGCAACGGCATCGCGACCGACATCATCGAGAGCTACGCCAAGGCGGAATTCTTCACCAACCTTCCCGACGTGGAAGAGACCATCGATGTGGTGACCTACGTCGCAGGGGTGGGCGACATCTCGACCGATTTGTTGTCTCCCGGAAGCGACGCGCACTCGCGCTCCGACCGTGAACTGCACGGAAAGTCGATGTTTGAGCACGACACCGTGCGTCAAAACGAACTCCTCGAGCTGCAGAAGCAACACCCCGACAAGCGGATCATGCTTGTGGCGGAAAAAGGCACCATGGGTGTGGGCTCGTCCCGCATGTCAGGCGTGAACAACGTGGCCCTGTGGATTGGAAAGCAGGCCAGCGAATACGTGCCCTTCATCAACATTGCACCGGTTGTGGCCGGCACCAACGGCATCTCCCCCATCTTCTTGACCACCGTCGGTGTGACGGGCGGCATTGGGGTGGACCTCAAAAACTGGGTGAAGAAGGTGGACAGCGAGGGCCAAGTTGTCCTCGACGAAGACGGTGAGCCCGTGCTCGAGCAAGTGTACTCCGTGGACACGGGCTCTGTGTTTACCATCAACACCAAGACCAAGAAGCTCTGCCAAGGCGACAAGGAACTGATCGACATCAGCGCCTCCTTGACCCCTCAGAAGATGGAATTCATGCGGGCCGGTGGTTCTTACGCCATCGTCTTTGGCAAGAAACTCCAAACGTTTGCCGCCAAGACCCTCGGCATCGACGTGCCGCCGGTGTTTGCCGCGTCCAAGGAAATCAGCCACGAAGGTCAAGGCTTGACCGCCGTGGAGAAGATCTTCAACAAGAACGCTGTCGGCACGTCCGGCAACGTGCTGCACGCCGGTTCCTACGTTCGGGCTGAAGTGAACATTGTGGGGTCTCAAGACACCACGGGCTTGATGACGTCTCAGGAATTGGAGATGATGGCTGCGACCACCATTTCCCCCATCGTCGATGGAGCGTACCAATCCGGATGCCACACGGCGTCGGTGTGGGATTTGAAAGCGCAGGAAAACATCCCTCGCTTGATGAGCTTCATGAACGACTTTGGACTCATCACGGGCCGCGACCCCAAAGGCGAATACCACGCCATGACCGACGTGATCCACAAGGTCCTGAACGACCTCACGGTGGACGATTGGGCCATCATCATTGGGGGCGACTCGCACACGCGCATGTCGAAGGGTGTGGCGTTCGGTGCCGACTCCGGCACGGTCGCCCTCGCGCTGGCCACGGGAGAAGCGTCCATGCCCATCCCTGAATCGGTCAAAGTGACCTTCAAAGGCCAGATGCAGAACCACATGGACTTCCGCGACGTCGTCCATGCCACCCAAGCCCAAATGCTCCAGCACTTTGGCGGTGAGAACGTCTTCCAAGGCCGCGTCATTGAGGTGCACATTGGCACCCTGCCTGCCGACCAAGCGTTCACGTTCACAGACTGGACGGCCGAGATGAAAGCCAAGGCGTCCATCTGCATTTCAGAGCCTGACACCTTGATCGAGTCTCTCAACATCGCCAAGGGCCGCATCCAAATCATGATCGACAAAGGCATGGACAACGCCAAGGGCGTGCTCCAAGGCCTCATCGACCGTGCCAACAAGCGCATCCAAGAGATCGAATCCGGCGAGAAGCCACCGTTGACGCCAGACAGCAACGCCAAGTACTACGCGGAATTTGAAGTGGACTTGGACATCATCAACCAACCGATGATCGCCGACCCTGATGTCCACAACGAGGACGTTTCCAAGCGCTACACCCACGACACCATTCGTCCTCTGAGCTTCTACGGAGGCGACAAGCACGTGGACTTGGGCTTTGTGGGATCGTGCATGGTCCACAAAGGCGACTTGAAGATTGTGGCCCAAATGCTCCGCAACCTTGAAAAGCAGCAAGGCGACGTGACCTTCCAGGCCCCCCTCGTGGTGACCGCCCCGACGTACAACATCATCGACGAGTTGAAAGCTGAAGGCGACTGGGATGTGCTGCAGAAGTACTCTGGGTTTGAATTCGACGACGACGCCCCCAAGACAGCGGCGCGCACGGAGTACGAGAACATGATGTACTTGGAACGCCCCGGATGCAACCTGTGCATGGGCAACCAAGAAAAAGCGGCCAAAGGCGACACGGTGATGGCCACCTCCACCCGCCTGTTCCAAGGCCGTGTGGTGAAAGACAGCGAGCGCAAGAAGGGGGAATCCCTGCTCGCCTCCACGCCTGTCGTGGTCCTTTCCGCCATTCTCGGACGCACCCCCAACCTCGACGAATACCTCGGCGCGGTGGAGGGGATTCCGCTGACCAAGTTTGCGCCTCCTCTGAAAAAGATGAGCACCAACGCGGGACCTGGACACCTGCTCTCGTACTGAGAACGACACGCACGCTGAGGTAACTTTCCGTCATGGCATCGAAGTCGACGTTGTGGCGTGAAATGGTGTGGGTGGCCTTGCGGTCCATCCAAGGCCAAGCCTTGCGCACCTCCTT